>JAESQB010000231.1 GCA_016765375.1 Flavobacteriaceae bacterium
ACACCCGAAGGTTTGGGAAAAAACCCAAAGATTTAAAAATTTAGGTTTTAATTTTCTCCTTTACAAGTTTCGTAAACGTCTTAACGGGGCTTTCTTTAAGCCTTTTTGTTTTTACTTTTTTAGTAGACAGATACACCCCTAAAAAAATAAGACTTGCCGCAACCACCATTAAAACAGTAAGGCTGTCTGCACCTAATAGTATCGCAAAAAAAGTAGTTAAAACAGGCTGTAAATATATAAAGGCACCAACGGTACTGGCCTTGAGTTCTTTTAAGGCAAACACATTAAACAAGTACGTTAAAAAGGTGGTGCCTACCACAACAAAGCCCATTTTTAAAATAACATTACCTGGAAGTTCAGTCCAATTAACCTCGTTAAATTCACTTATGGTTATTGGAAGATTTATAAACACGGCAAACAAGAACAACCATTTCATTAGGGTAATCACACTATACCGCTCAGATAAAGGTTTTACCATGATCAAATACACGGCATAAGAGGTTGCATTAATAATAAAAAGGGTGTTTCCTAAAGGGATATTAGGGGCATTAAGCTGTTGTTTGTCGCCAAACAAAATAAGTGCTAAAGCTCCTGCTAACCCAATAATAATACCAAATACTTTTTGTTGGGTCATTTTTTCTTTGATCATAATTGCCGAAAGAATAAGCAATAAAACCGGAGAAATGGTGATCACCACCGAACTGTTTATAGGGGTAGATAAACTTAGCCCTTTAAAAAACATCAACATATTAATAACCATTCCAAAGATGGCACATAATAACAAGCGCCCCCAGTCTTTTTTGGCAATTTTTTCCTTAGGTCCGAAAAAAGAAATTGCCCAAAACAAGATAGCCGCACCCAACACCCTCAATAAAATAAAACCAAAGGGTTTAATATAGTGAGGCATAATACCTTTGGCAATGCTGTGGTTGGCAGCATATATTGCACTGGCGGCGGTAGCCGCTAATAAGGCTAATGTTCTTTTACTCATGAATGGCTTTTGACGCGGCTTCAACCGTGTTTTTTGAATTTCCAATGAATATTTGTTCCTCAACGACAACAATAGGGCGTTTAATAAACGTATAATGTTGCAAAATATAGTCCTTATAATCTGCTTCGGATAATACAGCATCTTTAAGGCCCATGGCCTTGTAGAGTTTTGCGCGGCGACTAAACAAGGCTTCATAAGAACCACTAAGTTCGCGCAGTTCCTCCAATTGCTTGGAGCTTATGGCTTCTTCTTTAATTTCCTGAAAAACAAATTCAGAAGGAAGTAACAAGGTCTTAATAATACGTTTACAGGTATCACAGGTTTTTAGATAGAATACTTTTTTCATTATTGCTTTCTCCTTTATGAGATCATTTTGACTTCATAGAATTATTATACAAAATAAGGGTATTGGACTTTATTTTTTCTGAATTTCTAATTTTTTATTTATATCCTGTTATCTATAAAATTTATACTTTTACAGCCTGCCTAATAATTTATACCTAAAAATACCCCCTATGGATTATTTTTCTATCATCACCGTTTTAATCGTATTATCAGCTCTTTTTGGATACATTAATGTTCGTTTTTTAAAACTTCCCATCACCATAGGGTTGATGCTAATAACCATAGTTTTCACCTTAGTGGTACTGGGCATTAGTTTTGTTGATGACACCCTTTTATTAAAAGAAAAAGAATTTATTTCTCATATCGATTTCGAAAAAGTTTTATTAGAGGTCATGTTGAGCTTTTTACTCTTTGCCGGGGCCTTACACACCAATTTTGAACAGCTTAAAATACAGCGTAAACCCGTGCTTACCTTTGCCACACTTGGTGTTTTGATCTCCACCTTCTTGGTGGGCAGCTTGATGTTTTTTGTTCTAAAAGCCATTAACCTTCCCGTTGACTTTATTTACTGCCTGCTTTTTGGCGCATTAATCTCACCCACAGACCCTATAGCGGTTTTGGGTATTTTAAAAAGTGCTGGAGCACCCAAAAAACTGGAAGCAAAAATAGTAGGCGAATCGCTTTTCAATGATGGCGTGGGTGTGGTAATTTTTTTAACCATTTTTTCGATTGCAAAAAATACTGCATCCAATGTTGAAGCTCTAGAAGTATTAAGCTTTTTTGGAAGAGAGGTTGTTGGGGGGCTAGGCTTAGGTCTCCTCTTAGGCTGGATCACCTACCGTTTAATGAAATCGATAGACGATTATGACGTGGAGGTTATCATTACCATTGCGGCCGTAATGGGAGGAACACTTCTGGCGCATACACTTCATGTTTCTGCCCCACTTGCCATGGTTGCTGCCGGACTTGTAGTTGGAAATGACACGGTAAGAAATACGGCCATGTCTGAAACAACAGAGGCCTATGTCGATAAATTTTGGGAACTCATAGACGTGTTATTAAACACCATCCTCTTTGTGATGATAGGCATGGAACTTTTAGTCTTAACCTTCGATATATTATATATTTATGCTGGCCTTTTGGCTGCGCCCATCGTTTTAATATCCAGATACCTTTCGCTTTGGCCCCCTGTAAAATTCTTTTCAAAAAAACTGGACTTTGTTCCTAACACCAGTTTAATTATGACCTGGGGAGGCTTGCGCGGCGGTATTTCAATAGCCTTAGCCCTTAGTCTTACAGCCGAAATGCACAGAGAACTGTTTTTAGTAATCACCTATATTATTGTGACCATTTCTATAATTGGGCAGGGCTTAACCATAGGACCTTTAATAAAAAGGCTTCAGAAGCACAACCCCCAATTAAAAGACTAAGTTTTTAAACTTCTATACGACTAACACTTACCGATTGTTTTTTTAAGCATATTTTAAAAACAGTTTTTTTTAAAAGCATTTAAAAGGAAAGAATATTCGCTTACTTTTGCTTAGAACTTATTTAATGATAAAAAATTTACCGATGAAATTTAACACCAAAACCATACATGGAGGTCAGGAACACGACAAAGCCTATGGCGCTGTAATGCCTCCCATATACCAAACCTCAACTTATGCACAA
>JAESQB010000232.1 GCA_016765375.1 Flavobacteriaceae bacterium
TAATGTACTTGAACAAATTATCCTGATCTAAGGTATCTTCAAGTTTTGAAGCTTTAAACCCTACAGCCTGCATGTTTAAGCGTTTTCTGATAACACGTTCTATCCCGTCAAAAGCACCTCCGGCTATAAATAAGATGTTTTCGGTATTGACTTCTATAAATTTCTGATCGGGATGTTTACGTCCTCCTTTTGGCGGCACATTTACCACGGTGCCTTCAAGGAGTTTCAACAAGGCTTGTTGCACCCCTTCTCCAGAAACGTCACGGGTTATTGAAGGGTTATCGCTTTTTCTGGCTATTTTATCAATTTCATCAATAAAAACAATGCCTTTTTGAGCCTTCTCCAAATCGTAATCGGCGGCCTGTAACAAACGAGACAATATACTTTCTACATCTTCACCCACATAACCAGCTTCTGTAAGCACCGTTGCATCAACTATGGCGAGCGGTACGTTAAGCATTCTGGAAATGGTTTTTGCCATGAGGGTTTTTCCGGTTCCAGTTTGCCCAACTAGAATAATATTACTTTTCTGAATTTCAACATCATCATCAGTAGAAGGTTGTAACAAACGCTTATAATGATTATAAACCGCAACAGCCATTACCTTTTTGGTCTGTTCTTGCCCAATAATACAATCGTCTAAAAACTTTTTTATAGCCTTGGGCTTTTTAAGCATCAATTCTTTAGAAAGTTCTTCCTTGTCTTCATGAGATGTTTCTTCTACAACAATACCATGAGCCTGCTCAATACATCTATCACAAATATGAGCATCTAAACCTGCAATAAGCAGATTGGTTTCTGGCTTTTTCCGCCCGCAAAATGAACATTCTAATTCTTCCTTCGCCATAACTTTATTTTTCTATCCTCTAGTCAGTATTTCGTCTATCATTCCGTATTTTAAAGCTTTATCAGATTTCATCCAGTAATCCCGGTCACTATCATCATAAACCTTCTCATAGGTTTGCCCGCTGTGTTTGGCTATAATTTTAAACAATTCTTCTTTGAGAATTAATATTTCTCTAGCGGTAATTTCTATATCGCTAGCCTGACCTTGAGCACCACCTAAGGGTTGGTGAATCATGACCCGCGAATGGGTTAAACTGCTGCGTTTACCCTTGGCGCCTGCACAAAGTATTACAGCGCCCATTGATGCAGCCATACCTGTACAAATAGTAGCCACATCGGGTTTTATAAATTGCATGGTATCGCAAATACCCAAGCCTGCATAAACCCCTCCACCTGGAGAGTTTATATATATTTGAATGTCTTTTGAAGAATCGGTACTCTCTAAAAACAATAACTGAGCCTGAATTATATTGGCTACATGATCAGTTATTCCTGTTCCTAAAAAAATAATACGATCCATCATTAAACGGGAAAAAACATCAAAAATTGCTATGTTTAACTGCCTTTCTTCAATGATATTAGGTGTTAAACCTGTAGGAGGGTACATGCTGCTTACAATTTTATCGTAATACATGCTGTTTATACCTTGATCTTGTATAGCAAATTTTTTAAATTCTTTTCCGTAATCCATTTGTTTTGGGTTTATTTTTTTAACGAGTGATTCATTCAAAGATAATTAAAATATCGACTCTTTGAACTCATTATTAATAGGCTTCCTTAATAAATTTATCAAAGCTTATTTTTTTAGTCTTTAACTTGGCATTTTCCTTAAAGAAGTTTAATAATTTTTCGTTGTTTAACTGCTCACTCAGGCGTTTTACCTCTTCTTCGTTAGACAAGATTCTGGCTACAATTGAATCTAATTCTTCTTCTGTAGCTTGGTTTTGTCCAAACTGAGCCATTTGAGCAGAGATCATCGTTTTTGAATAGGCTTTCAACTCATCAAAGCTAACTTGTAAATTGTTTTCAGCTCTTAGTTTTCCTTCTATTAACTGATACCGTAAGCCTTTTTCACTGCGTTGGTATTCGTCATTTGCCTCTTCTTCGGTCATGGGTTTTTCACCTGAAACCTGTATCCATTTTTGTAAAAACGCGGCAGGAAGATCAAATTTTGTGTTTTCAATCAAACTTTCGGTAATATCGTTTAATAGTTTTTGATCGGCTTGTTGCAAAAATTGCTTTTCGGAATCGTCCTTAATTTTTGCTTTAAATTCTTCTTCTGAACTCACCGCGTCTTTCCCGAAGATCTTGTCAAAAAGATCCTGATTTAAAACTGCCATTTCGCGTAAATTCACTTCCTCTACACTAAAAGCTACCTCTATATCTAAGGTTTTAGCATCATCCTGAGGCACTTTTAAATAATTGTTATAGTCGTAATCTTCAGCAAACAATCCTTTTGTTTTTAAGGACACCGTATCGCCAACTTTAGAATTTAATAATAAATCAAGTTGCTTTTTGCCTTTTATTTTTTCTATTTCAAAAGTGGCTTTGTTATCTATATCATTATCGGCATTAACAAAGGTGCCGGTTACTTCAGAACCCTTTGTGATATCGGTTTGAGAAATTAATTTCCCGTATTGTTTTCTAATACTTGAAACTTGATTGTCTATCATTTTTTGATCGGCTTCGATCTTGTAATGGGTAATGGTCTTCTTTCCTTTTAAATCCACTTCAAATTTAGGAGACAATCCCAATTCAAATTCAAAGTTGAAGTTTTCTGCATTCCAATCTATTTCGGTCTCGTTTTTTGGAAGCGGGTTGCCTAAAATATCCAACTTCTCTTCAGTAAGGTACTTGTGAAGGCTTTCTTGTAATAATTTATTGACCTCATCAACCAAAATGGCTCTTCCATATTGCTTGCGTATCATCCCCATGGGGATATGTCCTTTTCTAAAACCAGGGATATTGGCATTTTTACGATAATCATTCAGTACCTTCTGTACTTTTTCTGCATAGTCGTCTTTTAAAATCTCTACCGTTAATACGGCATTCAAGCTATCGGTATCTTGCTTAGTAATGTTCATTTACTTAATATTTTATATCTCTAAAAATGGCTTGCAAAAGTACTACTTTTTTGCCGCTCCTCAAAAAAGTTTAAGCTTTAGTATCTGTCAAGAAATAACCTGTACATCTATACTGGTTCTTTTGTTCTTTTTCTGCGTTACAAAATCTTCAAGTAGCTTAGGCTATTATCATATTTTATGCCTTAAAAAAAAACAAAATTACTTCGCATATTTTGCACATTTTATTTATTGACAGATCCTTAGTATTCTGACTTTATTGTTCCTTAAGAAATTGAAGTGTTTTTTGATAAAAATCCTTGGAATTTTCGGCATGTAACCAATGCCCTGCATCTGCAATGGCATCGATATCATTTTGAGGAAAACTTTGCTTAATAAGGGCTTCATCGGCTATTGTAATATAGTTAGATTTTTCGCCTTTAAGAAAGAGTGTTCTTCCATTAAACACCAATTTTTCAGGTAGGGCTTTTCCTATTTCATCTATATTTTTAATTAAAGCCTTGAGATTTATCCTCAAGGCTAATTGGCCTTTTTCAATCCAATATAAATTTTTCAATAAGAATTGTCTCAACGAAA
>JAESQB010000233.1 GCA_016765375.1 Flavobacteriaceae bacterium
CTCTGAAAATTTTGCTCATTTACCATTTTGTTCCAATTGTGGAGATAAAATAACTGATGGAAAATAAGTATAGAAGCATCGGGTTTCGACAATATTGACCCATCAGAATTTCTTTACCTCATTAGGAACGACAGTTATATACAGTTTTCGTTGACCAAATTCTTTTAGATGATGCTGTATGAAAAAGTGTTTATATACAAGTGTTAGGTTTCATTCTCCAAATCAAGAAATCTTGATTAATTTCTCAAGCTAATGTAAAATTCTGATGCGGAAAAATATTGGAAAAAAAATTTAGGGTTACGTAAACCTGAAAACACAACAACTTTTTGGGAGATTGTAACATTATCAGGGAACAGTTGTCTTAAAGATTAATATAAACTAATTTAATATGAAAAATAAAATAGGGTTATTGATAGCGATACTCTTGCTTGGGTACGGACTTGTTCGAATGGGTGTTGGAGGAGCATTGCTTGCCCAAACATTTGAAATTGTAAACTATTCAGAACTAACTGAAGCGACATTGGAAGTAAAACAATTTGTAGATACTCGGGCAAGTGAACAGATAATTCCTTTCACTCTAACAGGATATTTTACTTATATATTGGTAATGGGTATATTACTTGCAATAGGAGCAGTTGGCACAATAGCTCGCAAGAGATGGGGGTTCATTTTGCTGTGGATATATCTCTCAATGCACGGTGCACTCTTCATCAACTTCCAAGAAATCAATCCAAAAATAATTGTGCTTGCATTACAGGTCATTTTGCTATTTTTACTGACTTATCTGCGACCACCGAAACTGTTAAACTGATTACTATTAATAATTTTCAATAAAACGGACAAAACAATAACTAAATAGAAAATATACTAATGAAATAATTTAATTAATACATAAGTTATTTTTAATGCCGCTAAGTGGCATTATTCTTATAAGAAAAATTGCAAAACAAGGCAAGGGGATGACTTTTAGACACACTTAAAGAACGAAAACCTAACAAAATGTAAACGTAATTACGGTTTTGTGATAAATTCAAAGTGCATACTTTTGAACAAAGTTTTGCGATTAATTGAAAATAAATGCCTTGAAGTCAGCAACTACGCTTAAATATACCGTTATGAGTAATAATACAACCACTAAAAAATGAAATCATTAAAGAAAGTACTTCTACTATTATTATCAATAGTTTTAATTTTTGGAATCTATCTAGTTTTTAATGCCCTAAACTTTAAGACAAAGCAAATAAATTATGAACCGATTGAGGTTCTTGAAGTTAATTCCTCTTCAAAAGAGAATTTTTCTAAGGCTATAAAAATAAAAACAATATCGCCTGAGAATGCAATAGATTTTGACTCTATTCAATTTCACCGTTTTACAAATTTTTTAAAAAACACTTATCCATTAGTAGATTCTCTTCTGGAAAAGAAAATGTTTAATTCATTTAGCTTTCTGTATAAGTGGAGTGGTTCAGACTTAACTTTAAAACCAATTATTTTAATGGCACATCTAGATGTCGTACCGGTTATTAAAGAAAATACAGCAAGCTGGAAACACTATCCCTTTGGTGGGGAAATAATAAATGATACTATTTGGGGACGAGGAACTATTGATAACAAAGTTGGTGTTGTTGGAATAATGGAATCTTTAGAGCTTTTATTGAAAGATGGTTTTTTACCAAAACGTAGTATTTATATTGCTTTTGGTCATGATGAAGAAATAGGTGGATTAAATGGCGCTAAAATAATTGCTCAATACTTGAAAGAAGAAAAAATTGAAGCAGAATTTGTTTTAGATGAAGGAGGAATTATTGTACAAAAATTAATTCCAGGTATTGAAAAAGATGTTGCTCTAATAGGGATTGCAGAAAAAGGCTTTGTTTCTTTAGAATTATCAGTAAGTTTAGAAGGTGGGCATTCTTCAATGCCAGAGAAAGAAACCGCTATAGATGTTCTTTCTAATGCTATTGTTAAACTTAAACAAAACCCTTTTCCCGCTACAATTTCACCGCCAATTGAGGATTTTATTAAAAATTTAGGTCCAGAGATGCCCTTTATAAATAAATTAGTATTTGCAAATAAATCAATTTTCAAGTCTTTAATTACTGGAATTTATGAAGAATCTGCTTCAGGTAATGCACTTGTAAGAACTACTACCTCACCCACTATTTTTAATAGTGGCGTAAAGGACAATATTATTCCTCTATCTGCAAGTGCTACAATAAATTTCAGAATTATTCCAAAGGAAACTATTGCTACTGTTTTAGATCATGTCAATAAGATTATAAATGATGAACGTATTACTATTAAAACAGGTGAATTTGTTTCCGAACCATCAAAAGTTTCTAGTACAAGTTCCTTTGGGTATAAAACCCTACATAAAACTATTTCAGAAATTTACCCAACTGCACTTGTAACACCATCCTTAGTCATAGCAGGAACAGATTCGAGACATTTCAATGATATTTCTGATAATATTTATAGGTTTTCTCCTATCAAAATAAATAAGGGAAACATATAATCTTTTCATGGGTTGAATGAAAGATTGTCAATTAGTGATTTTGAAAATTCAATTCGCTTTTATCATCAATTAATAAAAAATAGTACTTCAAAATAAATACTCATAACACCATATATAAAAAATAGCGGTTAAAGTGCAAAAAAAAGTATCCACATAAAACATAGGTCAGTTATAACCCAAAAAGAAGTTACTTTTATCCGCTACTTTTTATATACAATAACGTTAGCAATAATTAACGAAATAATGGAGAACTATAAAAAAACTGATTTAATGGATTGGAAAACTGGAAAAGTCAAAGGTTTCAGTGGGAAGAATTTGATTGATATGGAAAATGGAGGTTTGAAAATGGTTAAAGTAGACTCCCTTGCCACATACCCTTCCCATCTTCATCCTAAGAAAACTGAATTTATTTATGTTCTTGAAGGAAGTCCAAAAATAGCAATTGGTGAAAATGAATATAATGGAGAGAAAGGTGATTTTTTCATTTTGCCAAACTTAATAAAGCATAGTATAGCTAATCCTGTTGACTCAGAATGTCTACTTTTAGTTGGTGCTATTAATAATTAATCTCTTTTAAATATTAACAAGAACTACTGCCAACAACAGCTATGACGTAATGCGGGATTCAGAGCAAAAAAGAATATTAAATCATAATCTGAAATTTGAATTATCAAACAAACTTTGCAATAAATGGAACAAACCTTTAAAATGTTGATTTATATCCATGCTGGATTTTGTGGAATTGCCCTAATAGCAGGTCTAATTTCAATTATCACAGAAAAAGGAAAAACCGTACATAAAAAAGCTGGACTAATTTTTTTCTATTCTATGTTAATATCTGGCATTATAGCAATGCTAGTTGTCGTTTCACCTAAATATGAAAGTCCGTTTTTATTTGCAATCGGAATATTTAGCTTATACTTTGTTTTAACAGGTTACAGAGCATTGAGGTTTAAAAGAAAAAATCCTGAACTGAAAATAGATAAGTGGATTTCTCGAATTATGATTATAACTGGAA
>JAESQB010000234.1 GCA_016765375.1 Flavobacteriaceae bacterium
ATGAAGTTATAGATTTTGTGAAAATAAGTGGCGGTTTGGACTATGCGGTTTTAAAAATGAAAGACTTTCAAAAACAAGCTCTGCAAATCCTCAATGAGTTTCCAACTTCAAAATATAAAGATTCACTAGAGTTGATGGTGGATTATGTTATAGGAAGAAAAAAGTAATGGTGAATAGAAAATAAACAGGAAATTGAAACTTTGTAAACTGCCTACTGCAAATTGCTAACTCCTCAATATTAAAAAAATATTAGAAGCTAACTCAATTTCCAAAGTCTAATAAAATACTACTTAGGCAACCTTTTATAAACATAAAGCGTCTATGTAAATAGAAGGACTTAAGAATTACCCTCGTGAAAGTGATAGCACTTTATAAAAATCTTGACAGGCTTGTTGAACAAGCCAAAACCAACAGCAGAAGTGCACAACATCAGCTTTACGAGCTTTTAGCGCCAAAAATGTTAAGTGCTTGCCGGCAGTATATTAAAGATCTTACTGTAGCTGAAGAGGTTATGTTGTCAGGATTTTTAAAGGTATTTACCAATATAAATTCTTTTGCTTTTAAAGGTAGTTTTGAAGGATGGGTGAGACGTATTATGGTTCGTGAAGCTATTTCATATCTGAGAAAGAAAAAACCCATTCATTTTAGTGATGTTGAGATGGATAACCTTCAAGAAGTTTCGACTAGCTATTTGGATTCTGATATAGAAACCGATTATATTCAGCAAAGCATTGATAGTCTGCCAGAAGGGTATCGTTTGGTTTTTGTAATGTATGTTGTAGAAGGCTATAAACACGCCGAAATTGCTTCACTACTTACTATTTCTGAAAGTACATCTAAGTCACAATTGTTTAAAGCACGAAAAATGCTTCAACAAAAGTTAAACGCATTAAATAAAAGTCATTATGGAACCCATTAAGTTTGAAGAAGAGATCCAGAAAAAGTTTCGACAACGCGAACTTCAACCCTCTCAAGAGTCCTGGTCTCGTTTAGTAGATAAATTAGATGCAAAAGATGAAGAAAACAAAACAAACAAATTGTTTTGGATACTCATTGCAGCTAGTGTGGTTGGCGTTTTATTTATGGCATCTCAGTTTTTAAATTTCGAAAAACCTTTGGAACAATCGCCTCTAATTGTAAATGAAGAGTCGCCAAAAGCACTTGATAGTAATTCAGAAACTGTAGCACCTCTTGTAAATAATATAAATAAGGCTGTTAAAGAGGGCACTAATAAATTTAAATCATCTATAAATGAAAGCCAAAGTTTAGCAGTTTCTAGAGAAGAAATAAAGATTTCTGAAGACGTTGTAGCGGTAAGTTCAGAATCACTTCAATTAAATGCAGAGCAACCCAAAGCCTTTTTTAGTAATAATGATTCGCTGTTTGAAATGAATAGAGCTCTTGCAAATTCCGAAATAAACAGATCCTTTAACACTAAAGTGGATATGGTGATTTCTCAACTTTTAAATCGCTTTAAAGATAGAGATACCGTTACCATAAACGAAGTTGATGCGCTTTTGGCAAAAGCACAAATGGAAATTAGAAAACAAAGGTTTATAGATTCCACTTCGGTAAAAGTAGATGCTATGGCACTGCTTGATGAGGTTGAATGGGAATTTGAGCTACACAAGCCCTTTAGAAACAGGTTTTTAAAAGCTTTGGGTGAAGGTGTGGTTATTTTAAAAACTACGATTATAGTTCCTAATAATTAACAAACAAATTTTGAACACATTAAATTCTAAATATAAAATAAAAGGGTATTCCTTTTTTAACGATCTCCTGAACGTTATCGGGAGACTTTCATCAATCAAGACCAATCTCTCTCTTTCTTCTTAATAGAAGTTTAATGAAGAAAGAGCGGGATGACGTCTAATAAATCAAAATCATGCAAAATTTAATTAACTATTATTTACTCTTAGTCATGTTATTATTAACGTCAATGACGACATTGGCACAGGATAATAACGCTGATCTGGAAATTAAAAAATTGGAAGAATCCAAAGAAAAAATTGTAAATGAAGAAAAAAGGCTTTTGTCAAAAGAGGTTCGAAAAATTAATGAACAACTCGAAGACAATGAAATTAGCTTTGCTGAGGCCGAAAAACTAAAAGCGCGTGCTGCTAAATTTAGAGCCTTAAATATAGAAAACAGGTTGGCCATTGTCAATCATCGATTGTCCTTATTAAAGCGAAATGCAATTCGTGAAAATGATGAATTTATTGCCAATCAATCTTCAGTATCCTCATCAAGAAAAGGAGTATCATTAAGAAGTCGCCAAAATTATAATGACCATAGGCGTACTTTTCGTTCAACAGTAATTGCTTTTGGATTTAATAACGTGATTACTGAAAATGAATCGTTTAACGATAGCGATTTTAGAGTAGGGGGGAGTCGCTTTTTTGAAATAGGCTATGCCTGGACCACCAGAGTATTTAAAAATTCAAATTGGTTGCGTTTTAAATACGGTTTGTCCTTTCAGTTTAATAGTCTTAAACCTACGGGAAACCGATTTTTTGTTGATACCGGTACTGAAACCGAATTGCAAGAGCATGAATTCAATTTAAAAAAATCGAAATTGAGGATGGATAACTTGGTAATCCCTATTCATTTTGAATTTGGAGGTTCTAGAAAATTTGGAGACGAAAATAATATCAGGTATTCTACTTTCAACAAAGTTCAAATAGGAATTGGCGGTTATGCAGGTATAAATTTAAATACGATTCAGAAATTAAAAATCAGACAGGATGGCTCGACCGATAAAAAGAAGTTTAAACGCAATTTCAACACTAACAATGTTATTTATGGTTTGAGCACTTATATTAAATGGAAAGAAGTGGCAATTTATGCTAAGTACGATCTAAATACGATTTTTAAAGACAACCCTGTAGACCAACGCAATGTTTCGGTTGGACTGCTTTTAAATATATACGATCATAGTAATTAGGCGGTGTTAAATATATAAACCGAATATTAATAACTATAAAAAACACATCAATCAAGAAAATCAGAAAGCACATGAAACCAGTTATTAAATCTACAATTGCACTATATTTATTAATGACAAGTTTACCCTCACAAGCCCAGTGGTTTGGTGTTAATGTGCGGGTAAGAGGGAATGGTGATATAAGCACCCAAACACGAACTGTTTTAGGACATTATGACAAAATTAAAGTGGCCGGTCCTTTTGATGTCAAGCTCATAAAAGGCAAAGAAGGCGAAATTAAAGTGGAGACAGATTCTAACCTGCAAGAACATATTATTGTAAAGGTTAAAGAGAGGGACTATATGCTCATTATTAAAGTTGAAGATGTTGTTGCTATAAAACCTAGTAAGCGGCGTATAAAAATAACGGTTCCTTTTACTGAACTCAATGTGATAAAATTGAATGGTTCGGGAAAAATAACGTCTTCTGAAATTATAAAAACAAAGGTCTTAAAAACATCATTAAGAGGTTCGGGAGATCTCAGGTTAAATGTAGATGCAAAAGAGGTGGTTTCAAAAATTGCGGGCTCAGGTAATATTATGCTTAAAGGACACTCAAAAGTTCTTTTGATTAACATTAGAGGTAGTGGCGATTTTTACGGAGATACCCTTAAAACAGAAGACGCTGAAATTAAAATCACGGGTTCGGGGAACGTAGAGGTGAATGTCACCGGAGTTTTAAATGCACAGATAAGAGGCTCGGGTGATATACGTTATAGCGGTAACCCCGTTTTAGGGCGTAGTAAAATTTCTGGATCAGGTTCAATAAAATCGAAATAAAAAACAACCAAGGCTATACAAAAGAGCTTAAA
>JAESQB010000235.1 GCA_016765375.1 Flavobacteriaceae bacterium
ATTTAAAGCATTGTTTAAAACAACAGCTATTCTTGATTGTAGTTTACTGTATACTGTTACCGGTATAAGCCGTACAAAACCCAATGCTGTTTGAGCGTCTTGCTTCGATAAGGGCGAGATTGGTGATAGCTGGACTTCCACTGCCATGGATGGGCTTAATGTTTTTTGTGTTTATTTTTAATGAAGAAAACGATTGTAAAGCACTATTGGTATAAGCACTCTTTTCTTGAGCAGCACTTGACATGTCAATTTCACCTTTCTTTACTTTTTTTGGATATAATGAGGGCATTTCATTATCTGTAAATCTTGAAAAGGAGGTGGTTTGAGACGAAGCAAAGGTCTTTATACCATTTACTTTAATGGTTTGAGGCATTTCAGGCGATTGGGCTTCCATTAAAATAAAAGTTCCCTTTTTAAAATCCTGAGCCTGAAGTGTTGTGTTGCCCAGTCCTATAAGTAACAGAATAAATAATAGCTTTTTCATATCAATGAATGAGTTTTGAAATATATAAAAATTTTAAATAGCACTCACAATAATTGTTCCAAAAATTAAAAGTCAATATTTAAATTACAAAACCCAAAACCCAGGACCCATCATTCACAATTCATAAAGCCGGCAATACTTTTCCAGAGCATTCTCCAAATCCTATACGGACTCCATTTTTTTGGGCATAAGCCCGCATAATAACGGTATCGTGATCTTTAATAAATTTACGTTCAGAACCATCATTAAGCTTAAGCGGATGTTGTCCTCTCCAGCTCAATTCAAGCATCGAGCCATAGGCGTCTTTGGTAGGGCCGGATATGGTGCCGCTACCCATCATATCGCCAGAGCGAATGTTACAGCCATTTACGGTATGGTGAGCCAATTGCTGTGCCATAGACCAATACATGTATTTAAAGTTTGAATTGCAGACAACGGTTTCGTCTTGATTTTCAGGTTTGATGGCCACTTGTAAATTAATGTCAAAACTTTTATTTTCACCATGTTGTAAATAGGGCAGGGGCTGAGGTTCTTGATTTGGGCCTTCTACTCTAAATGGTTCCAGTGCATCTAAAGTGACTATCCATGGCGAAATGGTAGAGGCAAAGCTCTTGCCTAAAAAGGGACCAAGAGGCACATACTCCCAAGCCTGAATATCGCGAGCACTCCAGTCGTTAAACAAAACGAGTCCAAAAATATAATCTTCGGCTTCCTCAATAGGAACCGGTGTTCCTAAAGCATTGGCATCGGTAGTGATAAAGGCCATTTCCAATTCAAAATCCAGAAGCTTGCTAGGGCCAAAACCTGGGACTCCAGATTCATTGGGTTTGCTTTGTCCTTTGGGTCGTATCACAGGTGTTCCAGAGCAAATAATTGAAGAACTCCTACCGTGATAACCCACGGGTAAGTGCAGCCAATTGGGTAAGAGGGCATTTTTTGGATCACGAAAAAGGGAACCCACATTGGTAGCATGTTCTTTACTGGCATAAAAATCGGTATAATCGCCTATGTCAACAGGAAGCTGCATTTCTACATCTTCTATTTTAAAGATACTAGCCGCTTTGTGTTTACTATTTTCTTGAAGCCTGGGGTTGTTTATTTCAAAAATATCTGAAATTCTGTTTCTTACCAAGCGCCAGGTTTTTTTTCCTTCGGAAATAAAATCGTTGAGGCTGTCTTGTAAAAAAACAGCATCACTAAGGTCGATGCCGTCAAAATAGCCCAACTGGTGTAAGGCACCTAGATCTATGACATAATCTCCTATTCGGGTACCTATGGTGACAATATAGTCTTTGGTGATGAAAACACCGAAAGGAATGTTTTGAATGGGAAAATCGGTTTGCTCCGATATTTCTAACCAGGTTTTTCTACTCGGATTGTTAGCGTTATGAGGCATGTGTTTTTTTGTATTTAATTTTAGGGTAAAACTATAATTTTAGTAAATGTAATTATTACTTTTGAAATCTCGAAACCCACAAACGATATTTTATGCAAAGAGATACCTCTATTTTTGAACTTATAGAAGCAGAAAAACAACGTCAGTTAAATGGTTTAGAATTGATTGCTTCTGAAAATTTTGTCAGCGATCAAGTGCTCGAAGCTGCGGGCTCTGTACTAACCAATAAATATGCCGAGGGGTATCCTTCTAAACGCTATTACGGTGGTTGCGAAGTGGTTGATCAGGTAGAGCAGTTGGCTATCGATCGCGCAAAAGAACTTTTTAATGCCGAATATGTCAATGTGCAACCCCATTCGGGATCTCAAGCCAATACGGCTGTTTTCTTTGCTTGCTTAGAGCCCGGTGATAAATTTTTAGGTTTCGACCTCTCTCATGGTGGGCATCTTACACACGGCTCTCCCGTAAACTTTTCAGGGAAGCTCTATAACCCTGTTTTTTACGGTGTAGATCCAGAGACGGGGATGTTGGATTATGATAAGATTGAGGCCATTGCCATAGCAGAACAACCCAAACTGATCTTAGCTGGAGCATCGGCATATTCAAGAGATATGGACTTTAAACGTTTTAGAGAAATTGCAGATAAAGTGGGTGCCATTTTAATGGCCGACATGGCGCATCCGGCTGGATTGATTGCCAAAGGCATTTTAAATGATCCTTTACCGCATTGCCATGTGGTGACTACCACTACGCATAAAACGCTTAGAGGCCCAAGAGGTGGTATGATCTTGATGGGGAAAGATTTTGAGAATCCCTTTGGTATAAAACTTAAAAGTGGAGCGCTTAGAAAAATGTCTGGCTTGCTTAATAGCGCTGTATTTCCAGGAAACCAAGGCGGACCCTTAGAACATATTATTGCAGCCAAAGCCATTGCTTTTGGAGAAGCTCTTAGCGATGCGTTTTTGCATTATATGATACAGGTAAAGAAAAACGCGGCGGTTATGGCGCAAGCCTTTGTCAATAAAGGCTATAATATTATTTCGGGAGGTACAGACAATCACATGATGCTTATCGATCTTAGAAACAAAAATATTAATGGCAAAGAAGCCGAAGAAGCCTTGGTGAAAGCCGAGATTACTGTGAATAAAAACATGGTGCCTTTTGATGATAAATCGCCATTTGTAACTTCTGGAATTCGTATTGGTACAGCTGCGGTAACCACCAGAGGCCTTTTAGAAGACGATATGTTGACCATTGTCGACTTGATTGATGAAGTGATCCTTAACTTTAATGATGACACTATTCTTGAAGGTGTAGCTGAAAAAGTAAATGCTTTGATGAGTGGGAAACCGCTGTTTAAAGACTAAAATTTAGTTTGTTTTGTAAAGAAACAAGATCGTTTTACTACAAGAATCAGGAATCAAGAACCAAGAACCAAGACTTATTTTATTGAATATAGTAATTGAAAAAAAGTATTTTAAATGGTGTTTGCTTTTAAATTATAAACAATCAATGGAGGTTGACCTAAGAAAGTTTTACATAGAAAATGAATTGAGTGGAGGGTAAAACAAAAATCATCGCATTTGAAAAAGTCCTTATAGGAAATTAAAGGTCAATTACTTGCTGTAATGATCTTGAAAATTAAAATCTTTATTTTTGTGCCGTAACGAAAGAAATTTTCAGTAAAAGTTTCTTCAGTCTTGATTTTTTTGATTCGTTTTTTTATCA
>JAESQB010000236.1 GCA_016765375.1 Flavobacteriaceae bacterium
ACCTGGAATATACTTTAGTTTCAGTATTAGCATTGTTTTTAATAACCAGTTAAATGGTTATATGTAATCAAATTTAATTATTCCCTTGTTTTTTATAGATGCACAACCAGTATTCTGGTCATTCTCTGTCATTCTAGATAAAAATCATTATTTTGATTCTTTTTGAGAAGTTATTTGGTTATTAATTAACATTTTAAAAAAAAATTCTTATTTTTGTCAAATAAGAACCAGATAAATGGTTATGAATACGGAAGAATTAGGAAAAATTATAAGAGCAAGAAGGAAAGTTTTAAACTTAACTATCGGTGAATTATCTGAATATACAGGCCTTTCAAGGACCACCATTTCAGATATAGAGTTAGGAAAAACGAATCCAAGATTAGATATAATAACAGAAATATTTCGGTTCCTTAATTTAGAAATGAAAATCGAAGTAAAACAAGTTAAATGAAGTTGGAAGTCATATACAAAGGAAAGCAGAAAGCTGGGGAGCTCTGGAGAGATGACAAAGGCTATCATTTTATTTATGAAGATGCGTTTCTAAATGACGACAATACCAGGCCAATTTCTGTTAATATGCCGAAAAGTCAAAAAAAATATCATTCTAATGAACTCTTCCATTATTTTCAGTCAATATTAAGTGAAGGAGAGAACAGAAAAAAAATATGTAAAGCTTTAGGAATTGACATCAGTGATGATTGGGGACTATTAGTATACTCATGCAGTGAAGACACAATAGGAGCAATAACAGTAAAGAAAATTGATGCCTAATGGGACACTGCTTTGGCTGTTTAAAGGATGATGTTAAGGGGTTCTGCTCCTCTTGTGAAAAAAGATTGTTTAATAGGTCTAAAATCAATCCACAACTCAATTTTAATTGGGAGGATATTTCGAAAGTTATTGATGGTTATCCTGCAGGATTCAGTATATCAGGTGTGCAAACAAAAGGATTTATTGGAAAAGCAACAGGTACCGAATTATCCCCAATCCTCGCTAACAATAAAAACTCAATATATATAATTAAACCCATGCTTTCGAGGCTCGATTCACCTTCAGATTCGCCTGCCAATGAGCACCTTACCATGCAAATGGCAAAACAACTATACAGTATAAGAACTGCAGAATGTTGTTTCATGAAATTTGCTAATGGAACCCCTGTATATATAACAAGAAGATTTGATTATAACAAAGATGAAGAAAAGTTAAATCAAGAAGATTTCGCTTCAGTACTTAAAGCGAAGAAGGACAATGACGGAAGGTACAAGTACATTGCCAAAACTTATGAAGATTTTGGAGATGTTCTTTCTCCTTTGAATAAGGTAGAGTTCATTAGAATTCTAATTTTTAACTTTCTCACAGGTAATGGAGATGCACACCTAAAAAACTTCTCTTTATTAGAAACCCCTGATGGTGATATGCAACTTTCTCCTTCATATGACCTAATGAACACGAAGATACATGTTAATGATTCACCTATCGCATTAAATCTGTTCAGAGAACTTGAAAGAACCAGTTTGCCAAGAGGTCAAGCTTATTCATATACAATGAATGATTTTATCGAATTAGGCAAACGATTTGGTTTAAGTGATAGGCTGCTTAAAAAAATTGTAAAGGAATTTGAAGGCACAGAGAATAAAATAAAAGAAATGATAAACAAATCCTTTCTGTCAAACAAGGCCAAGAAAAAGTATTTGGAAACTATTGAGAAGAATTTTGTGCAGCTTTTCTCGAATTAGGGATTTGTCAAACCAAAAAGCCCCATGGTATCGCTGTTAAAGGGTTTCTGAATAACACAATGTATAATGCATATACACCCTTCGGGATGCAAACGCACCATAGATTAACCGTTATCATTCATTTTGACCAACCAATAATAAATGATAAAATTCTATCATAAAAATAGGATACACACTTAAAGCACAAAACAAGAAAATATTTCAAAACGCTACTGATGTATTAATATTTTTATAGTTTTATTCAATTAAAAACCATTACGACCAATGAGATACCTTATAACTATTCTGTTCCTTTACTTTTCACTTTTGAGTTGTGATAAGCAGGAAAATGTGACAAATCACGAAAAGAAAACTTTCAAAGTTAGTAAATATGAAGATTTAGTTACATTATTTACAGAATGGCGTTCGTTTGAAAGACCACCATCTCGAGATGGAGCGCCAGATTATACCTCAAAAACTTTTGAAAAAAGATGGCCTGAATTTAAAGATCTAAAAACCCAATTAAAGTCTATTGATACAAGCTCTTGGTCTATTCCAAATCAGATTGATTGGGTTATTGTTTTGGCAGAAATGAATGGCTACGATTTTAACCATCGCATTTTAAAACCTTGGGTTCGTGATCCTGCATTTTATAAGTCGGTTTGGACTTCTAAGAGTGATGTTCCGGCTCATGAAGGTCCAACACATCACGGTATAACAGAGCTATGGACGTATAAGTTTCCATTATCGATTGAAGAAAGGACACGATTATTAAGCGATTTAAAGGTTATTTCGCCACTCAACAAACAGGCCAAACTAAACCTAAGGGGTAATGCAAAAGAATTATGGATTACTGGAATTAGAGATATCCAAAGGCAAAGTGTGGTTCTTAACAATTTAAAAGGGCAGTCTGACATAAAGGATGATGCAGAAGTCGTATCAATTATCGAAGATGCAATTGCTTCCACCGATGATTTGGTGTCCTGGTTACAAACTCAATCCAAATTAAAAACGGGTCCTTCAGGTATTGGAAAAGACAACTATACCTGGTACCTGCAAAATGTACACCTCGTGCCTTTAACCTGGGAAGAAGAAGTGATGATTTTGAAACGCGAATTGGCTCGCGCCTGGTCCTCTTTAAAATTAGAAGAACACAGAAACAGAAACCTTCCCAAACTCATTGATGCCAATTCGCCTGAGGCCTTTAACAAGCTGGCCGAAACTGCTGTACAAAGTCTTATGAACTTTCTGGACAAGCAAGACATTATGATTGTAAAGCCTTATTTCGAACCTGCATTACGTCAACATTTAGTCGGATACGTCCCTAAAGAGAAGCGCAATTTTTTTTTAATAGGAATGCATTATGACCCTAGGCCATTATATTCTCATTTTTACCATTGGTTTGAATTGGCTAGAATGGATAATGAGCCTCATAAAAGTGAAATTAGAAGAGGTTCACTATTATACAATATTTTTGATTCCAGGAATGAAGGTACTGCCACTGCGGTTGAAGAACTATTTATGCAAGCTGGTTTATATGATGATAGCCCAAGAACCAGAGAAATTGTTTACATTATGATTGCCCAACGTGCTGCACGAGGCTTAGGTTCTTTATATGCACATGCTAATGAAATGACTATGGAACAAGCAGGAAGCATTCACTCTGAATACACACCTCGTGGTTGGATGAAAACCGAAAAAGAATTACTCATTTTTGAACAGCATTTGTATTTACGCCAACCCGGCTATGGAACAAGTTATATTACTGGAAAATACCTTTTAGAAAATGCTATGGCAGAATATGGGAGACTGAAAGAACGGCAAAATCAACCCTTCGTTCTTAAAGATTTTTTTGATACCTTAAACAGTATTGGTAATATTCCTATTGCACTTGCACATTGGCAAATGACGGGCTCAAATATGCATCTGAATAGTATTAAAAATGAAATTTTCAGACCATAATGAACGAAAGCTTAACCAAACCGTTACCAACTCGTAAAAATAAAATGCCTGTAAGTACCATAAACACAAATACAAAGAAACTAGAAACTAAGAATTTAAAAACATCCTATCGCGATCACAAATAAAGTCTTGTCAGAAATGATGAAACTTTTTTGGTTTTATAGGGTTTTTAATATCAATTCAAAAGCATTCAAAAAATCAATTTGCTTCGTTTTCAGGACAGAGTGTAAACCTTACCTTTTTCAATAAATATTTGTTTCAAATACAGACTAAAACAACAAAGACCATCCATTTTCAAACACCTTATATTATTATTTTCTATATTTCTTGGAAAATAGTTACCTTAGATGAGGTGAAGCCGACGCGTTTTGCCCATACTTTTCAATGGTTTTGTAAAAAGTTTACACACATAACACACTTACATTTACTTATATGAAAAAAATTGAACTTCACTGGCAAATACTTATAGCTATTATTTTAGCAATAGTGTTTGGACTATTTTTTGCAGATTATGTATTGTATGTATCTTGGATGGGAGAGCTGTTTATGAAAAGTTTGAAAATGATTGTAGCCCCATTAATACTGACATCAATAGCCTCGGGTGTAGCTAATATTGGAAGTGGTGGAAATTTAGGGAAGCTAGGATTTAAAACCATTTCCTATTATTTACTTACAAGTATGTTGGCAATTACCACGGGTTTATTCATGGTTAATTTAATACAACCTGGTACAGGTGCCGATTTAGGTTTGGTTCAAGAGGTTGAGGGCTTGAGTGTTGCTACTGAGTCTTTTGGGGATACCTTAATTAATATTATTCCTGAAAATATTTTTGAAGCATTTGCAAATAATCAAATGTTATCCATTATTTTCTTTGCCTTATTAGTTGGTTTTTTTATAACCAGTTTGAAAGAAAAAAATAAAACCTTTTTACTTAATACTGTAAATTCTGGCTTTGAATTGATGATGAAAATTACAACCTTCATTATCATGTTTACCCCCTATGGCGTTTTTGGTATTATTGCAGTAACTGTAGCAGAACAATCTGAAGATACAGCTGCATTAATAGGAATCTCTAAGCGATTAGGATTGTATATGATAACCGTACTTTTAGCACTCATAATACATGCTCTTATTGTTCTTCCTTTGATTTTAAAATTTTTAGCAAAAGTAAAACCCCAGTTACATTTAAAATCAATGTCTATTCCATTACTAACTGCTTTCTCCACTTCATCCTCTTCGGCTACACTGCCTTTGACTATGGAAGCCATCGAAAATAAAGCAGGAGTGTCCAATAAAATAACCAGCTTTGTTCTTCCACTTGGAGCTACAATTAACATGGATGGTACAGCGCTTTATGAATGTATTGCAGCTATGTTTATCGCTCAGGCATATGGGATAGAATTAAGTTTTATAGAACAAATTTTTGTAGTTGCTACATCGCTTCTTGCTTCTATTGGTGCAGCAGGAATACCCATGGCTGGACTCGTAATGATTTCAGTTGTCTTAACTGCTGTTGGCTTGCCGCTCGAAGGAATAGGTTTAATATTAGCTGTTGATAGGATTCTGGATATGTTTAGAACGGCAGTAAATGTTTGGAGTGACAGCTGTGGGTCTGTTCTTATTGCTAAATCAGAAGGGGAGGTGCTAAATTATTCTAAGGTGAAGTCCTGACATTAAATATATAGCATTTTTAATTTACGAGATTAAAATCAATTTGCTTAATTTGATCCTATTACGATTGCAATTGAGGTCTCATCAGAAATGAAGCGTTCTTTTGGTTTTACAAATTACTAAAAATAGTGTATTGAGCTAAGTGAAAAACCGAAAGAAAGTACTTTTAATAGTCTTACTTATCAAACAAGAGCCTTTATCAAACAGCTGAGAAAATAATTTTAACCTAAAAAAAATCTTAAATTTATCGGACACTAATAAAATTAAGATTATCAGGCCT
>JAESQB010000237.1 GCA_016765375.1 Flavobacteriaceae bacterium
GACACCAGTTATCCCATTGAAAAATTAAACCAATTGGCTAAAGGCATTACCAATTTGCCTTCGGATAAAAAATTTATTCGAAAAATAGAACGCATCATTTCCGATCGCAACAAGCGCTATTTTGAAACCGATCAATTGGATTGGGCCATGGGCGAATTATTGGCTTATGCCAGCTTGATGGAAGAAGGTTTTAACGTTCGCATATCGGGTCAAGATGTAGAGCGCGGTACCTTTTCACACCGTCACGCCATTGTAAAAACCGAAGATGTAGAAGAAATAAACCTGCATAATACTATAGGGCTAAAAGGGCATTTTGACATTTTTAACTCCCTACTCTCAGAATATGGCGTTGTAGGTTTTGATTACGGTTATGCCATGGCCAGCCCAAACACATTAACCATTTGGGAGGCGCAGTTTGGTGATTTTAGTAACGGCGCACAAATCATGCTCGATCAATACATCTCTGCCGCCGAAGACAAGTGGAAAGTCCAAAACGGTTTGGTTATGTTATTACCACACGGCTATGAGTTTCAAGGCTCCGAACATTCTTCGGCACGTATGGAGCGCTATTTGCAACTCTGCTCAAACCACAATATGGTGGTGGCCAATTGTACCATCCCAGCCAATTTATTTCATCTTTTAAGAAGACAAATGAAGTGGAATTTTAGAAAACCCCTCATTGTTTTCACACCCAAAAGTTTATTGCGTCATCCTTTGGCCGTGTCGTCAAAAAAAGAATTGACAAACGGAGCATTTCAAGAACTTATAGACGATGCTTCAGTAGAAAAAACAAAATCACCTCCCTTGTGTTTTGTACTGGGAAATTTTACTACGACCTTCTTGAAAAAAGAACCGAATTAAAAAGAGACGATCTTGCCTTGGTTAGAATAGAACAACTATTCCCCTTGCCTCAAAAACAACTGGAAGACCTTATTGCTCTCTATCCTAATGTAACCGATTATGTATGGGCACAGGAAGAACCTAAAAATATGGGGGCTTGGAGTTACCTTTTAATGAATTTTAATACCGTTAGCCTAAGGTTAGCATCAAGAAATGTATATAGTGCGCCAGCGGCAGGAAGTTCTGCGCGTTCAAAGGCAAGGCATAAAAAAGTAATAGAAAGTGTGTTTAACACACCTAAGGAACTGTAATATAATAAGTGTTACTAATTTTAAGTAGAAATTTTGTTTTTATTTGAGGCAAAAAATATAAGCATAGTTTTAACTACGGTTCAATTTTTTAACGAAAAATAAAGGCAAAAGAACAAGTAAAAAAGGAGCAATTATTATTTTTACAGTTCCTAAACAATAAAAAAGCATAAAAAACTAAAACTATGGCTTTAGAAATGAAAGTCCCTTCTCCGGGAGAATCTATCACCGAAGTTGAAATTGCACAATGGCTGGTTGAAGATGGCGATTATGTAGAAAAAGATCAGGCAATTGCCGAAATAGATAGTGATAAAGCTACCCTTGAGCTTCCGGCAGAAGCCAGTGGTATCATTACCTTAAAAGCCGAAGAAGGCGATGCCGTTGCCGTTGGTGCTGTGGTGTGTTTGATAGATACCGATGCCCCAAAACCGGAAGGCGGCTCCAGCCCTGCTAAAAAAGAAGTGGCCAGCAAAACAGAAGAAGCGCCTAAAGTAGAAACCGCACAAGCAACTACTTACGCCACAGGAACAGCCTCCCCCGCCGCTAAAAAAATACTTGCCGAAAAAGGGATGGATGCCTCACAAATAAAAGGAACAGGCCGTGACGGACGCATTACAAAAGAAGATGCCGTTAAAGGTGTACCATCCATGGGTACTGTAAAAACCGATACCGATAGAGGATCTTCCAAAAGTAAAATGTCGATGCTGCGCCGTAAAGTAGCCGAGCGCTTGGTAGAAGCTAAAAATACCACGGCCATGCTTACCACCTTTAACGAGGTAGACATGTCGCCTATTTTCGCCCTACGAAAAGAATATAAAGAACGCTTTAAAGAAAAACACGAGGTGAATTTAGGCTTTATGTCTTTCTTTACAAAAGCTGTGGTTAGATCTCTGGAGTTATTTCCATCGGTAAACAGTATGATTGACGGGAAGGAAATGCTCACTTTCGATTTTAAAGATATTTCCATTGCCGTTTCGGGTCCTAAAGGACTTATGGTACCTGTGATTAGAAATGCAGAAAAACTCACTTTTAGAGGCGTTGAAGCCGAGGTGAAACGCTTGGCCATACGAGCCCGTGATGGTAAAATTACCGTTGACGAAATGACCGGAGGCACCTTTACCATCTCAAACGGAGGGGTGTTTGGCTCGATGTTATCCACACCTATTATCAATCCGCCACAAAGCGGTATTTTGGGCATGCATAATATTGTTGAACGCCCCGTAGCCATAAACGGAAAAGTAGAAATACGCCCCATCATGTATGTGGCTCTCTCTTATGACCACAGAATAATTGACGGTAGAGAATCTGTAGGATTTTTAGTGGCCCTTAAAGAGGCTTTGGAAAATCCCGTAGAATTTTTAATGGATAATGATATCAATAAAGCACTGGAATTATAGAAGTGTTCTCCAGTTAAAGCGCATACTTCGACAAGCTCAGTACAGATTTAAAAATTCGACAGGAATAATAAATGACAAAAGGCTTTCCAATACTAGAAACGGACAGACTGCTGCTAAGGCAGTTTAAAAAAACCGACTTGGAAAACGTTTTTAAAGGCCTTTCACATCCCGACATTATCAAATATTACGGCATCAGCTTTAAAAGCTTAGAAGCTACCAAAGAACAATGAGGTGGTTTGCTGATCTTGAAAAAAACGAAAACGGAATTTGGTGGGCGGTTTGCTTAAAAGAAAACAAAACATTTATTGGGGCTGGTGGTTTAAACAATCTAAGCCAAGCGCATAAAAAAGCCGAAGTGGGCTTTTGGTTACTTCCAGACTATTGGGGACAAGGTATTATGACCGAGGCCATGCCTTTAATAATAAATCACGCCTTTAAAAATTTAGGCTTGCACCGTATTGAAGGCTTTGTGGAAAAAGAAAACGCAAATTGTAAAAAAGCATTGGCAAAGCTAAAATTCAACCACGAAGGCTGCATGCAGGACTTTGAAATTAAGAATGGGGAATTTATCAGTCTGGATGTTTATGCTAAAATAAATAATGCTTAAAGAATTACTTATACAGTGTTATTCATGCTTTTTTAGGGCTTGCGCAACGGTTACCCGTGTTGGCAACTGGCTATTTTGTTAATAGTCTTGAATTAAAACTTCAGTTGGAATATGAAGAGTTGTGTTCAACTTTCTAATCATACTTAAAGTCAGTTTACGTTTTTTATTCAGAATTTCACTAACTCGGCTCGTAAAACCGACAATTTCAGCCAAATCCTTTTGTTTCATATTCATCTGCTCCATTCGGAATTTGATTGCCTCTATCGGGTCTGGCATTCCGATTGGGTAATGTTCATCTTCGTATTTCTCAATTAAAATAGAAAGCACCTCTGCTTCATCGCCTTCAGCTGTGTCCACTTCTGCGTGAAAAATAGTTTCTAACCTCGCTAATGCTTGGTCGTAATTTTGTTCTGTTTTTATAGGCTTTATTTCCATATCAAATATTGTTTGCGTCAATTTTGTCGTATTCTTTGTGTGTGCCAATGAAACGGATAAAAACCCATTTTCTCGGGAAGTTTATCTCTACAATCAATCGGTACTTGTTTCCACAAATGTTAAAAACAATGCGGTTGTTTTTGAGAATACTAGCTGATGCGTATTGTTCTTTAATTTCGTTGGGGCTTTTCCACTCAAATTTTGACGCTTCTCTATACCAAGACATTAATTGTTGTTCACTTTCTGGGTTCTGTTTCCAAAACTCTCTTAATGTTCCCTTTGCAATAACTCTCAAAAATGTTCTTTTGAGCAAAGTTAATAAAAAATTACCAATTTGGTAATATTATTGTTTTTTTAGCTTGTTGCCAACGTTCTCGGCTATGGCGCGTTGCGAAAAATAAGCCTTTACTTTCCCCCATAAACCTAATTTTCTGAAAGGTACGGAATTTCCCGTAATCACTTTAACCGCAATGTGCTATGAGCCGTTGTTGTAGCAAGTGCTTTTGTATTCTGTTATGCCGTTTGTAATAGATTTATTCCTGAAAGTTCTTTTCCAATTTGATGTATTCCACTCAGAATTTTTTCGACCTGTTTAGCTGACGGTTTTTTGTGTCCCTGAACATATTGTGATAAGAGAGTTGCGTTCATTCCTATTTTTTCAGCCAAAAACTTTGCGTTTATGACTTTATAAAACTTGAAAAACTGTTTAAAATCGATTTCAAATTTGATGTCATTATGATTAAATTTAACAACATCATCCTCAAAGTAAAGTTCAGTCGCCTCGTAAGTATTATTAATCAATTCGGGAATAGATTTTCCAGTCGTAAAAACTGGATAACCTTCCGAAAAAGCAGAAAACCCGGTGTCTGTTTTCTCAACTATCATTATTATTTTCTTCTTTTTATCCATTATTTTATTATTTAATTCCAGC
>JAESQB010000238.1 GCA_016765375.1 Flavobacteriaceae bacterium
AATTTTACTAAATACAAAGGTCAAATAGAAATTACGGTATCCTCTTTAAAACCAGGATTGTACTTTATGGAAGTCATTACAGACAAAGGAACCATTATTAAAAAGTTATTAAAGAAATAGACTCATCTATTTATTTGAGACCTGTCAGGTCGCCTTGGTGACCTGACAGGTCTTGATTATTTAATCTAAAAGCGAAGCGGTTTTAGCTCTTAATCCATTATTCCAAGCCTTTAAAATTTTCAGGGAAAACAGTTGGATCAATATCCCATAGTACAGGCAAGAGGTAATAAACCAATAGGGTAATGATCACAATAGAGATAAGGTTCATCCAAATACCGGCCTTCATCATATCGGGTATTTTTAAATAACCACTTCCAAAAACAACCGCATTGGGTGGCGTGGCTACAGGCAGCATATAAGCACAAGATGCAGCCATGGTCACCCCTATCATAATGGTAAATGGATGCACATTAAGCACTACCGCAACGGGAATTAAAACCGGAAGTATCATAGAGGTCGTCGCAATATTCGAGGTGATCTCGGTTAAAAAATTAACGGCCATAACGATAATGACCAAGAGCAACATGAGCGGTAGATCTTCAATAAGGGTGAGTTGTTCACCAATCCACAAGGCCAAACCACTGCTTGTAAACCCTTCGGCAAGAGCCAAACCACCGCCAAACAATAATAAAATACCCCAAGGCAATTTAACGGCCGATTTCCAATCGATTAACATCTTGCCTTTCTCTTTTTTAGAAGGAATTAAAAACAAGATAATGGCCGCCGTAATGGCGATAATTGTATCGTCTAACTGTGGTATAAGTTTCTTAAAAAGCAAAGTACGTGTGATCCAAAAAAAGGCGGTTGCCGCAAACACGAGGCTCACCATTTTTTCTTCATAGCTAAACTTACCAAGATCTTTTATCTGGCGTTTAATTTCGGTAATCCCTCCCGGGAAATCATGCTGTTTAAAAGTAAAAGCTATAGACGTTAAATATTTCCAACAAATAATCAATAAAATGATGGCTATGGGAAAACCAATGAGCATCCAATTTAAAAAGCTAATTTCTATGCCGTAAGTTTCCTCAAGAACACCCGCTAAAATCACATTAGGCACCGTGCCAATAAGGGTTGCCATACCACCAATAGAAGCACTATAGGCTATAGCGAGCATCAAAGCTTTTCCAAAAATTCTATTTTCATTTTTATCGGTTTCGGGATTGTCTTGCAACTGCGAAATGATAGCCATACCTATGGGCAACATCATCACCGAGGTAGCCGTATTGGAAATCCACATCGATAAAAAAGCTGTGGCTACCATAAAGCCAAGTATAATTTTCTTCACACTGGTGCCAATCAAACTAATAATATACAATGCAATACGCTTGTGAAGATTCCATTTTTCTATAGCGATAGCCAGTATAAACCCACCGACAAATAAAAACACATATTTATGTCCGAAATTCTCCGTAGTATCTGCTAATGGCAAGGCTCCAGAAAGTGGAAATAAAACTATGGGTAAGATGGCGGTAACCGCTATAGGTACCACTTCAAGCATCCACCACAGTGCCATCCAAAGGGTCACGCCCAATACAGCATTGGCTTCATGACTTAAACCTTCAGGATGAAAAAATAATCGGATAAGTAAAAAGGTTAAAGGGCCTAATATTAATCCTATTTTTTTTGGCGTGAGATAATTCATATTTGAGTTTAATGATTGCAAAATACAATTTTCATTTTAGAGATATCATATAGTATTTTTAGTATTTTGGACTCTGCTGTTATTTTAATAGTTAAAATTTAGAACCACAAAAAATAGAGATTAGAAACTAGAATTTAGATTCCTATCTGAGAAGAAATTTAGTGATTTGCACGTCCTGATACAATAACAGAAAAACGATCTCGATAACTAATTAAGTGACGGTAAACCACAATCAATTGAAGTACAATTTTGAACTTCCCCGATTTTCTCTTTTCTCTTTTCTATTCTCTATTATCTAGATTCTAGATTCTATTTTCAAGTATAATCAGGTTAGCAAATGGCTTATATTTATCGTAAATTTGCAATCTTATTCACAGCAATGTTAAGTAAATTACAAATCGTAAAACAGCGTTTTGATGAGGTCAGTGACCTTATCATACAACCCGATATTATCACCGATCAAAAACGTTATATCGCCTTAAATAAGGAATATAAAGATCTTCAGATTTTAATGAAAAAGCGAGACGAATACATCTCACTTACCGAAAATATCAATGAAGCTGAAGAAATTATATCTGATGGCAGCGATGCCGAAATGGTGGCCATGGCCAAGATGCAAATGGAAGAAGCCAAAGAACGGCTTCCTCAATTAGATGAAGAGATAAAAGTATTGCTTATCCCCAAAGATCCCGAAGATGCTAAAAATGTGGTGGTTGAAATTAGAGCGGGAACCGGTGGTGACGAGGCCAGTATTTTTGCTGGTGATCTGTACCGCATGTACTCCAAATATTGTTCTGAAAAAGGCTGGCAAACATCTACCGTAGATTATAGTGAAGGCACTAATGGCGGCTTTAAAGAAATACAGTTTGAAGTAAATGGTGAAGAAGTATATGGCACTTTAAAATTTGAAGCGGGAGTACATCGCGTACAACGGGTACCACAAACCGAAACGCAAGGCAGGGTGCATACCAGTGCTGCAACGGTATGGTTCTTCCCGAAGCCGAAGAATTTGACGTGCAAATAGACCCTAAAGAGGTACGTATCGATTATTTCTGTTCTTCAGGGCCGGGTGGTCAGTCGGTGAATACCACATACTCTGCTGTACGTTTAACGCATTTACCCACTGGCTTGGTGGCACAATGTCAGGATCAGAAGTCACAGCATAAAAACAAAGAAAAAGCCTTTAAAGTGTTGCGTTCACGCCTGTACGACCAAGAACTGGCCAAGAAACAGGAAGAAGATGCAGCCAAACGAAACTCGCAGGTAAGCAGTGGTGATAGAAGTGCTAAAATTAGAACCTATAACTACCCCCAAGGCCGGGTAACCGACCATCGTATTGGCCTCACGCTTTACGACCTTCAAAATATAATTAATGGCGATATCCAAAAAATTATTGATGAATTGCGCTTGGTAGACAATACCGAGAAGATGAAAGAGAATAGTGAAATGTTTTAAGTAACTAGGTGTTAGGTAAATATTTATAATGAAATTGATACATGCGGAATTTTAGAGAATTAGATATTTGGAAAGATTCAATAGCACTTGTTAAAGAAATTTATATATTAGTTGATAAATTACCGGATACCGAAAAATTTGGACTGAAATCTCAAATCTCTAGATGCGTAGTTTCTATACCAGCAAATATTGCCGAAGGTAGTGCTAAAGATTCTCAAAAAGATTTTATCAGATTTCTACAAATAAGTCTTGGTTCAGCTTTTGAGTTGGAAACGCATCTCATTATTTGTAATGAACTTTCTTTTATTTCAGAAGAAGAAGAACTGATAATTAAAATCAATACGCTTCAAAAAAGAATTAAAGCATTAATCAATTATTCAAAGAAACAATACTAAAACCTAAGACCCAAGACCTAGAGAAATGACCACAGAGCAACTCGTAACACAAATAAGAAAAAAGAATTCCTTTTTATGCATAGGTCTAGATGTTGATCTCGAAAAAATTCCCAAACATTTATTAGAGAACGACGACCCTATTTTTGCTTTTAACAAAGCCATTATTGACGCCACCCACCACTTATGCGTGGCCTATAAACCCAACACTGCTTTCTATGAGGCTTATGGCGTTAAAGGATGGCTAGCTCTGGAAAAAACAATAAGCTACCTCAACGAAAATCATTCTGAAATATTTACCATCGCCGATGCAAAACGTGGTGATATTGGCAATACGTCTTCTATGTATGCCAAGGCTTTTTATGAAGATCTGGGCTTTGACTCGGTAACTGTAGCGCCCTATATGGGAAAAGATTCTATAGAACCCTTTCTAGCTTTTAAAGATAAGTTTGCCATTTTATTAGCCTTAACTTCTAATAACGGCGCCTTCGATTTTCAAACCCAAATGCTTAATGATATCGAACTTTACAAACAGGTTATAAAAACATCTACCACTTGGGAGAATGCTCAAAACCTCATGTATGTGGTTGGCGCTACCAAAGCCGAGTTTTTAGGAGAGATACGGCAATTAATTCCAGAAAGCTTCTTGTTAGTGCCTGGCGTAGGCGCTCAAGGAGGTGACTTACAAGCCGTTTGCAAATATGGTATGAATGACAATGTGGGCTTATTAATCAACTCATCACGTGGTATTATATATGCCTCTCAAAACAATGATTTTGCAACAGTTGCTGCTGAAAAAGCAAAAGAACTACAGCAACAAATGTCTAAAATTATGAATGCCTAATTACCTAACAATGTTAGTTGAATTTGATAAATGAAATTTATTTTAAAAATGAATTTAAAAAAAGTTAACCACAAAGCGCACTAAGCAGGCACAATGGCCACAAAGAAGGACTGATAAATTTGCTTTGACTTTTCCAATGTTTCCAATGCGAGAAACACAATAAGAAAAAATTAATAGACACTCTGCGAACCCTGCCTAGCCGGCAGGCAGGTTTGCGTAAAACTTTGTGTCCTCTGTGGTTAATAAAAGAATATTAGATTCTTAAAAAACGACATTAATCTATGTAAGATAAATCCTATGAATTATAAATTCATTTTAATTTTAATTATTATGTGGTCTTGTGGTCAAGAGCCTACTCAAATCACTGATAATCCCGCAACTGCGGGACAGAAAACAGGACAGTATATTACAATTTTAGGCATAGCACAAGACGGTGGTTATCCCCATATTAATAATTTTAATGAGTTTAAAGACATTGATGAAGGTTTAACTAAAAAAGAATTGGTGGTTTCCTTAGGCTTGATTGATCAAACCGAAAAGAAAAAATTTCTCTTCGAAGCCACCCCCGATATGCCCGAGCAACTCTATCTATTAGAAAAAGAATTAAAAACCGAAACCATAATAGATGGTGTTTTCCTAAGCCACGCACATATGGGGCATTATACGGGGCTTATGCACTTTGGGAGAGAAGCCATGGGCAGTCACGATATTCCTGTATACGCCATGCCTAAAATGAAAACGTTTTTAAACAATAACGGCCCATGGTCACAATTGATAGCACTTAAAAATATTCAATTAAAAGAATTGCTTAATAATCAAGCTATCCAAGCTACTCCAAACTTAAAAGTCACCCCTTTTTTAGTACCACACCGCGATGAGTTTTCAGAAACAGTGGGTTATTATATTGAAGGGATACATAAAAAAGCCTTGTTTATTCCCGATATCAATAAGTGGACATTGTGGAAGAGATCAATAGTCGAAGAAGTAAAGAAAGTAGATTACGCCTTTATAGACGCTACTTTTTTTGCCGAGGGTGAAATACCGCGACCCATGGCCGAAGTACCACACCCCTTTATTGAAGAGACTATGGCTTTGTTTGGAAAGGAAACAAAAAAAGTGAAATCAAAAATCATCTTTATTCATTTTAACCATTCCAATCCGGTATTAGACCCAAAATTCTCAAAACGAAAAGCCTTAGAAAATCTATTTTGAATTGAAATTACTATGAAAAGACCTGACAGGTTTTTAAAACCTGTCAGGTCT
>JAESQB010000008.1 GCA_016765375.1 Flavobacteriaceae bacterium
GACAATCAAATAACCTTGAATAAACACATTCTAGAAAAACAAGTTATCGACCAGTACCTTCTATTACTCAATAGCCAACGATTAATTATAGTCGTAGATAGCTTAGCAATCGTATTAAGTAATCAAAAAGAGATAATTACTACTTTAGCACAAAGTGGTCAGGCTCTTTTGGCGGATGTTAAATTCATAGAAGTAGAAATAAAAAACATCCAATTACAGAAAAAAACGTATCTCAATAATTTTAAATCTAACTTATTGCTTCTTAATAATCTATGTGGCATCTCTGATTCTACTACTATTTCAGTTTCAGAAATGGATGCCCAAGTTAGCTTAACCCAACTTGAAAATAGATTTCACTCCAAGGATCTAACTTGAAATAGAATCCACTAATAATCAAACATATATAAAATTTAACATTATTAAACAATTACCTAAACAGCTCTTAGCCAGTGTTATGTAATTTTACCACGTCATTTGTAGTGACCCAAAATGAATTTATGTAAAATTATTATTGTATATTTGCGTCATGTTTATTAGAGCCGTTGTAAAAAAAGATAAAAAGAAAGATAAATCCTACACCTATTACAGGCTAACTCACTCATATAGAGTAGGTAGCAAAACCCGTCAGGTGGTTGTCTTAAATCTTGGGACACTAGCGGGAGTGTCTGATACCAATCGTAAACTATTAGCAGAAAGATTAGAAGGGCTTATAACGGGTAAACCGAACTTGTTTTCAGATAATCAATATTCGGCTATTGAAGATTTAGCACAAGAGTTTGCACGTAAAGTTGCTAAAGATAAAATATTTCCATCCTCTAAAGGTAAATCCATAGCCAAGGATATAATAGAGGATTTCGAGACTGTAGATTTACAGTCAATAGAACAATTAGAAAGCAAATCAGTTGGAGCAGAGTGGCTTGTTAAACAAACCTTTGACAAGCTTAACCTACCGATGATACTAAAGGATATTGGGCTCAACGAAAAACAAGTAATTGATGCTCAACTTCTGCTTACCGCAAAGTTAATTCACCCTTCGAGTGAGTTAGAAGCTCAAAGGTGGCTCAATGAAAATTCGGCAGCGGCAGAACTTTATAACGCCTCTAATGACATGACTAGATATAAGCTCTATCAAGCGGCTTCTAAAATGTACCTTAACAAAGAAGCTTTAGATAAAGGACTCTACAATAAAATAGGAGAGCTATTTCCTAACAGACCCAAGATTGTTATTTACGACCTTACTAATATGTATTTTGAAGGTCAGATGAATGGCAGCGAAAAAGCCTTTTTTGGTCGGTCAAAACAAAAGAGAAGCGACCGAAAGTTAATTGGACTTGCTTTGTCTATTGATGCACTAGGGTTTGTAAGCAGTTGCCAGTTTTATGAAGGCAATGTGAGTGAACCAGGTACTTTTATTGATTTAATAAATGATTTAGCTGCTCAAGTAGTTAGAAGTGTCAAAAAACCATTAATTGTAATGGATGCTGGAATAGCAACAGAAGAAAACTTAGAACTATTGAGAAGTGAAGAACACAACTATGATTACGTATGTGTGAGTAGAACCAAACCTAAAACCTACACTAAATTAACCGACAAAGCTACCACTGTAACTGACAATAGAGGGCATAAGATTGAACTGACTAGAATAGAAGTAGAAGGGAAAGAGGATTGTTTTTTGCATATAAAAAGTGAGCAAAAACAGAAAAAGGAAACTTCGATGGACGAAAAATTGTCTGCACGGTTAGTGAAACAATTACAAGAAATAAAAGATAAGCTCACTAAAAAAGGAGCATTGAAAAAAACAACTAAAATCCATGAAAAAGTAGGCGGCATAAAAGCTAAATTAGCCAGGGTGGGTTACCTATACAACATTACATATACCCAAGACAAAGAAAAAGACATTGTAACTGACATACAATGGGAGAGAATTAAAAGTAAGGAAAAACCAAAGGGAGAATATTTTTTAAGATACACTTATAAGGCTTATAAAGAAAATGAAATATGGGATTTATATAACCTCACAAGAGATGTAGAGTCTGTGTTTAGATGTTTGAAAACTGACCTTGATATAAGGCCAATTTATCATCAAAAAGATAAATATATTGAACCACATATATGGCTAGGAATAATAGCCTATCAGATGGTTAATTACATTAAACGAAATCTTGCTAAAAACAACATCAACGATAGCTGGACTACCATAGTCAATAAAATGTCATCCATGCAAGCTTCTACAACTACTCTTACCAATAAAGAAAAACAACAATTATATCTCAAACTTTGTACTAGACCCACTCTTTATCAAAAAAAGGTTTTCCAATCACTAGGATATAAACAAAGACCATATATCCGAAAAACAAAAGTAGTGACCCAAATGTGATTTTATAAACAGTAAAATGCTAACAACCAACTCCTTGTAATGTATGTTTTTCAAGTTGGGTTAACTGGTACTTTACATCGTCTAAAACATCGTTTCTTACACTTTTAACATTTCCTTTTCGAAGGAGTTTTCGTAATTCTTTTTTTGTGGTTTTAGCCAAAGTTAGGGCGTAACTTTTCGGCAAAGCTTCATCAAGTTTTGCATAATAAATATCGTCACCATTTATACCAACCGCTACTAACTGATATTGGATGAGTTCGTTTAAGTTTTCTTTAAAACCGTTAGCAGATTCCGGCATTCGCATAAAACTATTCAACTCTCTTGGCATCAAATACACCATTACTCTCTCAAAATCCGTACCATTTGTCACTTTTACTTCGCAAGGCTCGTATTTTATGCTGGCTGTTTTGCCATTTTGGGTGTAATTTAAAGTCTCGCGTTTTAAAACAGATTCAACAACTGCTTGGTCAATGTTTTTCCAACCGGGACTTGTAATTCGTGCTGTATATCTTGCTTTTGGGCGAGTATTCCAGTCAAATTTGTGTTTAATTCCCAATTGACGACAAGCATCTTTTAAGTTGAGTTCGCATTCTTCTTTAAAATTATCCCAATTTCTTTCAACTTCTTTTTGTTGTTGCTCAGCGTTCATTTTACCTAAATCCTGATTCAATTTCTCGTATTTTTTCCAGTAATCACGTTGGGTTTTTGCCAATGCTTGGGCATACGCTTTGGATTGCTTGGCATAA
>JAESQB010000028.1 GCA_016765375.1 Flavobacteriaceae bacterium
GTTTCAGGTACGTATCAATAACCATGTTAAATTAGGATATTCATACGACGCGCTAACTAATAATTTAGGGAACTACAACAGTGGCGCTCATGAAATTAGTTTGATATTTGATATGGGATTAACCAGTAAACACGCCACTAAAAAGAAATCTCCTTTCTTTTGGTAGAAAAATAAAAAAAGCTATTAAATCATAATTTTATTGATACTATCCTATAAAAAGTGGAGTGTCTACCTTTGTTATGACGATTTTTTAGAGTGCATAAATTAGGCGTAATAGACAAAAAGTAGGCTAGAAACTTCTAAAGGGCCTATCTTTGTTGGTCTAACGTTAAATCAAAGGCTTTGAATAAAAAAAGTGCATTTATTGTGGTAGCACCATCATCAAGAAAAACGGTATTCGCAACGAAAAACAGAAGTACAAATGTTATGTCTGTAAGAAACAATTTTTAGCAGGAAATAGAATAGATATTGTAGTTCTTTGGAAAGAATATACTCAAGGAAAACAGACCTATAAACAACTAGCAAATAAGTATTGTTATTCCAAACGAACTATTCAAAGAAAGATTGATTTATACAATGTCGTTATTCCTAAAAAAGCAGCTCGAAAAATTGTTGTTTTGATGGATACAACTTATTGGGGTAGAAACTTTGGGGTGATGCTTTTTAAGGATGCTTACACAAAAGAAAACCTTCTTAAATACTATGTAAAAACGGAATCAAACGCGTTATACATTCAAGGGATTAATGAATTGCAAAAACAAGGTTTTGAAGTGCTTGCAATAGTCTGTGATGGACGTAAAGGGTTGCTTCAATCATTTGGCAACATCCCAGTGCAAATGTGTCAGTTTCATCAAGTAGCTATCATAAGAAGATATATCACTAAAAACCCAAAACTTCCTGCATCTATTGAACTTAAGGAGTTAGTTGCGATGATTAAGATAACAGACAAAGAGTCTTTTGAGGGAGGCTTAGATCTTTGGTACACTAAATGGAAATCATTCTTAAACGAAAGAACAACCAACCCAGAAACAGGCAAAAGTTATTATACTCACAAACGATTAAGAAGCGCATACAGAAGTCTAAAAACAAACTTAAAATGGCTTTTTATTTGGTATGATTATTTTGAGTTAGAAATCCCAAATACAACGAATGCTATTGATGGACATTTTTCAGATTTAAAGAATAAACTTAGAAATCATAATGGGCTATCAAGGGCTAGAAAAATTAAATTTATTAATGAGTTTTTTAAGGCATAAAGACCTCTTAAAATATCAAAAAAAAGGCTCAAAAGAACCTCTTAATTTTAACATTTTTGTCGGTCATCAAGATATCCCTTGAACGGTTGCTCTCCAGCAGAGCCAAACTCTGTTTAACTTGATAAATCAAAGATAAAAAATAAGAAATTAGAAGCAAAAACGGTAGGAAAATACAGCCTCCTTTTTGTCCACTTGAAATAATTTAGTGATACCGTCCAAAAAAGTGTGTCTGATCTGTACAAACAATCATCTCAACTCATAAATTTGAAGTTAGCAATAACTTTAATAAACAAGAGAGATGATTGAATTAACAAAAGTACAATTACAAACAAGTTTAAACAACCTATTAGAACAGGAAAATGGTCTGACCACAGTTTTAGAAATGACCTTAAATAGTTTGATGCATTGCGAACGGACAAATTACCTTGAAAACACTGAAAATAATAAAGGTAATGGTTATCGCAAAGCTTTTGCTGTAGGAATGGGAAAACAAATAGAATTACGTATCCCTCGAGATCGATTGGGAATGTTTCAACCTATGGTTTTAGCGCTAATACGAGATCAGAGACAGCAATTAGAAGATTTATCCTTTGAGCTTTACGGGAATGGGTTAACCACATCTCAAATAGGTAGTTTAATGGGCAAAATTTATGGAAAATATTATTCTAAAAGTGCGATATCTAATATCACAGCTACTTTTTATCAACAGATGGAACAATGGCGAGAAAGACCATTAGACACCCATTATCTCGCTGTTTATATAGATGCTATTCATCTTAAAATTAGAAGAGGAACTGTTAGCTCAGAAGCATTTTATATTTTATTAGGTGTTAAAGAAGATTATACAAGAGAAGTATTAGGTATTATTAACATTCCCTCAGAATCAGCAGCTGGTTGGAAAGAAGTATTAGTAGCTATAAAACATCGAGGAGTTAAAAAAATTGGTCTTATTATCTCTGATAATTTAACTGCTTTAGATACTGTAGTTCCATTAGTATTCAAAAATACAGCACATCAAAAATGCGTTGTCCATTTAAAACGGAATATATTAAACAAGGTAGCTTCAAAACATAAAGAAGAAGTAGCTGCAGACTTAAAAGATGTATTTAATTTAGATTTGGTAAATGATACCATAAATAAAGCCTTTGGAAGGTTAGATGTCTTTGCTGAAAAGTGGAGAAAGAGCTACAAACATATTGGAAACTTATCTTTTAATCCTATGAATGAACTTTATTTTACATATATAAATTATCACCCAAAAATTAGAAGAATGATTTATACAACAAACTGGATAGAAAGATTAAATAAAGAATTTAGAAGAACTTTTAAGATTAGAAACTCAATGCCTAATTTTGAGTCTGCTTTAACATTATTATCTAAAGTGGCAATAGATAAAGAGGATGGATATTTTAGATATCCAATTTATAATTTTAAATTTGACAAAAAACTTAATGAAATAGTTTAATTTTTACTAAAATTAAACGCTTCAAATCTTATGAGTCGAGATGAGGCAGACACACTAAGTTGGACACTACCATATAACAATGTTAAATGCAGCTTTAAGTAGGATGAACTTACCAAGACTTAAGAATAAAACCATTGACACAGGAGTTTTGTATAAAAAATTAGAAAATAAAAAAGACAGTCATTTTTCGTTAGATATATTATGTAAAGAATTTAACATACCAAAACACGATAGACATACAGCTTCCGGTGATGCTTTTATAACTGCGCTTTTATTGTTAAAAATAATTTCAAAGTTAAAACAACAACGTACTATACATTATTCTGATTTATTTAGAGTTTCTCATAAAAGAGGATTGATTTAAGTGAAACTAAAAATATAAAAAGCCTCCATTTCTGAAGGCTTTTTGCTTTAGAGTTTAGCAATTTATTTAACCAATGATCCATCCATAATAGCTTGTACTGCATCAGGATTTAATAAGGTTGAAATATCTCCTAATTTAGAAGTTTCATTCTCTGCAATTTTACGCAAAATACGTCTCATAATTTTACCTGAACGTGTTTTAGGTAAATCTGGAACAAATTGAATTTTATCCAATTTTGCAATTGGTCCAATGGTACGTGCAATTAAATCATTAATTTCATGTCGTAAAAAATCTTCATCTTCAGGCGTTTCATATACAATTACATAAGCATATAAAGCATTTCCTTTAATGTCATGAGGATAACCTACAATAGCAGATTCAACCACATTACTATGTTCATTAATTATATTTTCAATTGGTGCAGTTCCTAAATTATGACCAGAAACAATAACTACATCATCTACCCTTCCAATAATTCTATAATTACCTTCTAAATCTCTAAAAGCACCATCACCCGTAAAATATTTTCCTGGGAA
>JAESQB010000239.1 GCA_016765375.1 Flavobacteriaceae bacterium
TGCCAAGAGACTGCTCTTTTTTTTAAAGGGATTGTGGGGGGTGATAACCATCCATACAGCATCCAAATCGCTAAACTCAGCCATATGATTGGCAATGGCTAAATGTCCAATATGTATGGGGTTAAAAGTGCCGAAATAGAGACCGATACGCTTCACTCTTTTTTTGTGTTAATATAATTGGCCACCAACTCATGCGATTCTGCCAATGCCTTTTCTAAATTATAGTTTTCTATAATAAAATCAAACTGAGGTGCCGTAGCCAACTCGATCGAAGCCTTTGCTACCCTCATGTTGATCTTGTCTTCACTTTCGGTTTTTCGTTTTTTTAAGCGAATTTTTAATTCATCTACACTGGGCGGTTTTACAAAAACGGCTAGCGTTTCCTCAGGATATTTTTTCTTTATCCGCAAGCCTCCAACAACATCAATATCAAAAATAACATGTTTCCCCTTGGCCCAAATTCTTTCAATCTCACTTTTAAGGGTGCCGTAAAAATTATCGCGATACACCTCTTCCCATTCTAAGAAATCGTTACTCTTGATATGTTGTTTAAATTCTTTAAGCGAAATAAAATAATAATGTTCTCCTTCCCTTTCTTCTTCTCTTGCTTCTCGTGAGGTCGCCGAAACAGAAAAATCTAAGTTTAATTCTTTCTGCTTTAACAGATGCCTAACTATGGTTGTTTTACCCGAACCCGAAGGTGCCGAAAACACGATGAGTTTACCGCCCTTCATTTACAATACGTTTAAAATTTGTTCTTTGATTTTTTCGAGTTCATCTTTCATTTGAACCACCAATTGTTGCATGGGTGCATGGTTTGATTTAGAGCCTATGGTATTAATTTCCCGTCCTATTTCCTGACAAATAAAACCGAGTTTTTTTCCATTTGAATCTGAAGAATTTAAAGCATCCTCAAAATATTGAAGGTGATTTTCAAGACGGACCTTTTCTTCGGTGATATCGTATTTTTCAAGATAGTAAATAAGTTCTTGTTCAAACCTGTTAGAATCTACTTCTTCTTTAAGATCGCTTAAAGCCTTATGTAAGCGTTCTTTTACCAAGATTATCCGCTCGGGATCTAAAGCCAAGATCTCTGAAAGAAGTTTGGATATATTTTCCGATCGTGTCAAAATATCTTTTTCCAAGGCTTTACCCTCATCATTTCTATACGTCACAATAGCATCAAGCGCCTCATTAATGGTCTTTAAAATAATTTCATATTCCTCCTGATCTATTTCTTCCCGTTCCTTTTTTAAGGCATCTGGCATAGAAATTGCCATTTTTAAGAGTTCGGTTTTATTACCATCTACTATTTCGGCAAGCTGACTTATATAATCTTTAACGATAACTTGGTTTATTTTTGAAAAACTGTCCTCTCCAGTTATTTCTACAAACAAACCAAAATCTATTTTCCCCCTCAATAACACTTTAGCCAATTGCTTTCGGATAGCCATCTCTTTTTCACGATATATAGAAGGCATTCGTACGTTAAGGTCTAAATTCTTCGAATTTAATGACTTTATTTCTATGCTTATCTTTTTGGTGCTAAGCTGTATAACGGCTTTCCCATAACCGGTCATAGATTGTATCATATCTTGTTGTTAAAAAGAAGGGTAAAGGTAGTAAAATCAACATGATTAAAATAATTTAGTTCCCGATATAAGCCTTTGAAAAAGGTCTTAATTTCTCGTTACTTATCCTTACTTTTGTATCTTTATTAGAATAAAATATGAGTCAAGCCCATCAACGATACACCATAACAGCAGCCTTACCCTATACCAATGGCCCTATACATATAGGCCATTTAGCAGGCGTTTATGTGCCGGCAGATATTTATGCCCGATTTCAACGCTTGCAAGGCAAAGATGTGGCATTTATCTGTGGCAGTGATGAACATGGGGTTCCCATTACCATTAAAGCGAAAAATGAAGGGGTAACTCCCCAACAAGTCGTTGATAAATACCATGCCATCATCAAACAATCGTTTGTAGATTTTGGAATTAGCTTCGATAATTATTCCAGAACTACGGCGGCCATTCATCATGAAACGGCATCAGAATTCTTTAAAAAACTACATGCCGACGGGAAATTTATAGAGAAGACCACTGAGCAGCTATACGATACCGAAGCCAAACAATTTTTGGCCGATCGTTTTATCATCGGTACTTGCCCAAAATGTGGTAACAAGGAAAGTTATGGCGACCAATGCGAAAGCTGTGGCACCAGCCATAATGCCACCGATTTGATCAATCCTAAGTCGGCTATAACCGGTAATACTCCAAGCCTTAAAGAAACCAAACACTGGTTTTTACCCCTCAATGATTATGACCAATTTATGAGAGAATGGGTTTTAGAAGGTCATAAAAAAGACTGGAAACCCAATGTTTACGGACAGGTAAAATCATGGGTTGACGATGGCTTACAGCCACGCGCCGTGACACGTGATTTGGACTGGGGCATTCCTGTTCCCGCTAAAGGCGCCGAAGGCAAGGTGTTATATGTGTGGTTTGACGCCCCCATTGGTTATATATCGTCCACCAAAGAATGGGCCGCGCGCGAAGGAAAAGACTGGGAGCCTTATTGGAAGGACAAAAACACCAAATTATTACATTTTATAGGCAAGGATAATATTGTGTTTCACTGTATTATTTTTCCAAGCATGCTTAAGGCAGAAGGCTCGTATATTTTACCGGACAATGTGCCTGCCAACGAGTTTTTAAACCTGGAAGGTCAAAAACTTTCCACCTCAAAAAACTGGGCAGTATGGTTGCATGAATACTTAGAGGATTTCCCCAACAAACAAGACAGCTTGCGTTACACCCTTACGACCAATGCTCCGGAAACCAAAGACAACGATTTTACCTGGAAGGATTTTCAGGCGCGAAACAATAATGAGTTGGTTGCCATTTTTGGAAATTTCATCAATCGCATTGTCGTATTGACTCATAAATATTACAACGGAAAGGTGCCTAGCCCAAATGCATTCACTAAAATTGACCAAGAAACTTTAAAACAGCTAAAGACCTTTCCAGAGCAAATTTCAAATTCCATAGAACGCTATCGCTTTAGAGAAGCCTCACAAATACTTTTGAATTTAGCGCGTTTAGGCAACAAATACCTCGCCGATGAAGAGCCCTGGAA
>JAESQB010000240.1 GCA_016765375.1 Flavobacteriaceae bacterium
ATAATCATCTCTTTTTGATTTTTCAAGTACTTTTAAAAATTCTCTCATTTGAGTATCAATTGTACCTGAATTAGGGAATTTCTCGGATAATAAATATAATTGAATGAGCCATTTTTGCTTACTCCCCGTTATTATTTGATTGCTTATCCAGTATCGTTTGTCAGGTTTTAATGAACTTTTTATTAAATCATCTGATTGAATAGTTTTTTCTGCATTCAATTTTAGTCCTAAACCTGATAGTATCTCTGATAATTCTTTTGTTATTTCTTCACCTTTAAATGAATTATTGGTAAAAATTCGATAATCATCTCTATATCTTAAAATTTTATAATCAGTTATGTTCTTAGTTTCTAACTTTTCAAACAAACATAAATCAATATAACCCAAAACAATTTCAGCAATAAAATCCATCAAAACACTTCCTTGTGGAATTCCATTTGTTTGCCCATAACTCATATCTTGTAAGTGATTATCTATTGCATTCCCTAATAATGAGTTTTTTCTATTCTTTTTTGATTTCTCTTTTGTATGAATTGCCCAAGGAACAGAATGTGTATATATTGAGCCATAACAATCTGAAATATCTGTATGTATTACGTGTTTAAAATCTAATGAAAGAGTAAGTGATTTTTGTTCAATCATTTGCCACCAATTTAATATTTGAGCTGATTGGTTCGTTTTATTCTCTGTCTCTGAAACAACTGGCAAACTATGACATTCTATTTTTTCATTTAACTGAAATGTTTTAAATCTATCTATTAATATTTTCCAATTATCCTTTTCTGTTATTGTATTTATTAATGAAATGTAGATAGCTGGGTTTATTAACTGAAACGGTCTCCAAGCAAATTTTCCATCTTTATTTGATAATAATTTGTGATTAACATTATCATATTTTCGTGGGTTTTCGACTTTGAAATCAGATATTCTTCTTCCAGATAATTCTTTGTCAATGTTATTTAGTAAATCTTGAAATGAGAAATAGTCAGGTAAATTTATATTACAGTAACTCTCCTGTTTTAGAAATATTTTTTTTGCTTCTTTATTTGTAAGTTCTATTATTAATTTCATTCTATGTCATTTCTGTATTATACTGATATAGGTTGACCTTTTTATATTTATTATTTAGACGTTCAAAAGATTTTTTTTAGCCGTTTAGAAGGCAAAAAAATAGTTTGAACTAGGTCTGTTTTTAAATTTTAAGTTCAGGTAAATTTACTTTATTTTTTCGATACGATTTATATTTGATATTGGGATTGTTATGAACTTCAAAAGGTTTTCTTAAATCGAGGCTAAAATGAGTTCTTAAATTGTTATAAATATAGATAGCTTGGTCAGTTATTTTTTGTGCCAGATCTGTGTTTTTAATGGTTTGTTTTAATCCATATTCATATTTAAGAGTTCTGTTAATGCGTTCAGCCACTGCATTTTCGTATGGGTCGTATTGTTCGGTCATACTCATTATTATTCCATTTTGTTCAGCGAACTCGGTATATTTAGGATTACAGTATTGAAAACCTCTGTCTGAATGATGTATAAGTTGTTTGTCTGGATATTTTCTATTTTTAATAGCCATATCGAGCGCATCAGTACAAAGAGAAGTTCTCATATGATTATCGAGTTTGTATCCCATAATTCGCTTAGAATAGGCGTCTGTTACAAGTGCTAGGTAATTATGTCCGTTTTCTGTTTTAATATAAGTAATATCGCTCACCCAAAGCTGTTCTGGTCGATTAGGTACTTGATCTTTTACAAGGTTTTTATATTTTTTAAACATATGTTTAGAGTTTGTTGTAGTGATATAATTTTTTGTTTTAGGCACTAATAGTTGATGGAGCCTTAAAAAGCGATAGAATTTGTCTCTTCCCATTTTAATATCGGTGTTTATAAAGTCTTGTTTAAGTTCAGTATAAAGTTTGATTCCACCAGTTTTAGAGCCTACTTTTTTACGGTAGTCTTTAACCATTTCGATTATTTTTTGGTGGTCTATTTGTTGTTTTTGTTGGGTTTTGAGCCTTTTATAGAAGGCTTGTTTACTAATCCCAAAACATCCATAGAACCATTTTCTTTTAAACGGTTTTTCTTCTTTAGTTCTATCTCTTTTGCTAATGTTTTGGGTAACGACTTTTTTGACATATCGACTCCAGTAATAAGTTCCATATCTGCAATAATATCTTGCTGAAAGTCTTTTACAAACTCCAGTTCTTCAATGCGTTCCTTAAGTTTTTTAATTTCATCTAGTTTACTCATACCTGTGTTTTGTTGCACTAAGGTACTGTATTTCCTTAACCAATAGTTAATAGTAGTTCTAGGAACATCATATTTTTCTGAAGCTAATCTTGTTGAAACTTGACCGTTTAGAATTTGGTCAACGACTAAAAGTTTGGTTTCTAAAGTTACTTTTTGGTAGCTTTTTTTTCGCCAGTGTTCATTTTGTGTTTTCATAAGTGACTATAATTAAGTGTTTAATTTTTAGTCAACCTATTTCAGGAAAGTACAGAATCAGAATATTTGCCAACGGGTTTTTATAAGATTTGTGCGCCTAAAAATCGGAGATTTTTCGGTTGTAGAAAATCGTTAGTTGGATGTTTGTCAGTTCGTTATTTAGTTTAAATGTTAGCATAAATTTTATGAGGTGTTGGCACAAGTTTTTTTATGTCCTGTTTTATTTTAATCGTTTTACTCATATTTGTTTTATAATTTTAAAATCAATTTTTATGTCAAACTCAGAAGAAGATAAATTAACACAAATAATTCGTAACTGTTTATCTGAAGAAGAAAAAAAGAAAGTGTTAGCAGTATATGAAAAATACGAAAATGACTCTGAAGATGAACGGAATAAATTTTTGAACGGAAAAAAGTCAAGTTTAATACCAATCATATCTGTTAATTTTGGTTGGGTGTATCAATTGGCTTTACATAAATGTAATGAGCATCAACATTAATTTTATCTAAACATAATTTAACTCGGTTAGCAAATACTTGACAACAAACCAAAACAGAAGGTTTTAATTTTGAATCAAAAAATTGTAAATTAATCTGAAAAACAGCCTCTGGATGTAAATAACAAAACAATGAAGAAGTTACTTTCCTTATTTCCGTTTCTAAAAATTCAAGAACTAATAAATCATTAGATGATATATCAACAAATTCAGGTTCTTGCCACTTTTTATTTTCGATTATTATTGTCGGTTTATTTTTCTGTATTATACTGATATAGGTTGACCTTTTTCTATTTATTATTTAGACGTTCAAAAGATTTTTTTTAGCCGTTTAGAAGGCAAAAAAATAGTTTGAACTAG
>JAESQB010000241.1 GCA_016765375.1 Flavobacteriaceae bacterium
AAATCGAAAAGCAGTCTGCTATAATCTTGTGCTAATGCCATTGGAGTTGTTTTTGCAAAAGTAAAAGGAAAATTTTAAACGGGTTCATTTTTAAGTAAAAATCCTATTCAGTATTAAAGCGTTTAAAACTTAGATTTCTTAAGTTTGTTTCTTATAAATTGAAATTTTGAACGATTATTTCAATTCGTATTTAAATTAATGCCGTATAAAACGGATTCAGACCAAACCTTACTTTTTAAATATCATGAATAAATTTCGATTTTTCTTTATCCTTTCCTTTCTGTCTTTAATAGGGCTTCATGCTTAAAACCAAAACTTTTCTTATCTCGATGTTTTTGAATTGGAACATGTTGCCGATCCTCAAATATCTCCCGATGGGCAATGGGTAGTGTATCGAAGAACAGGTTTTGACATCATGAAAGACCGCGCCGTAGGCAATCTTTGGATGATAAAAACAGATGGCAGCCATCATCAAAAATTAACCTCTCGAGAACTAAGTGAGCATGCTGCGCGCTGGTCGCCATCGGGCAATCGCATTGCCTTTGTAAGCAGTACCAATGAGGGTTCCGAAATTTATATGTACTGGGTGGCTTCGGGTAGGATTGCAAAAATCTCCCAGCTTCCTAGTGGGCCAGGCTCATTAATATGGGCATCTGATGGTAAACAGTTGGCCTTTACCATGAATGTGCCTGTAGCGGCACCTATAGCCGCTAAAATTCCAAAGAAACCAAAGGGTGCAAAATGGGCGCCTTCGCCAAGGCTTACAGACCGTTTGCGTCACGAAGCCGATGGGAGAGGCTATATAAAACCAGGCTTTACACATATTTTTGTGATTCCCACAGAGGGTGGATCACCAAGACAAATTACCTCGGGAGCCTTTAACCATGGCGGTGCATTATCATGGGCACCCAAGGGGCAGGATATTTATTTTTCAGGCAATAGAACTAAAGATTGGGAATACGATTTTAGAAATTCCGAAGTGTATCAGGTCAATGTAAATACAGGACAAATAAAAGCCTTGACCAGCAGGAAAGGCCCCGATGCCTCTCCCAAAATTTCACCCGATGGCAAACGTATTGCTTATGTGGGTTATAACGATAAGGTACAGACCCACCGGTCTAGAAAACTCTATATAATGAATGCCGATGGGAGTAATAAAAAATTGCTTTCAGGCGGTTTAGACCGAAGTATTTCCAATATCATTTGGGATGCCAAAAGTGCTGGTCTGTATTTTAGCTATGATGAAAAGGGCAATACCAAAATAGGGTACCTTAGTCTAAATGGGAAACTCAGTAAATTGGCTGATAATTTGGGTGGCACCTCTATTGGCAGACCTTATGCAGGCGGTTCTTTTTCGGTGTCAAATGAAGGACGTATCGCTTATACCCATTCCTTACCAGATCATCCAGCCGAGTTGGCTATTCTGAATTTAAAAACAAAAACCCCACATATAATCACTCAATTAAATAAGGATCTTTTAGGGCATAGAACCCTTGGGAAGGTAGAAGAACTTTGGTATAAGAGCAGTTTTGACAAAAGAGATATACAAGGCTGGGTGGTTTATCCACCAAACTATGATACTTCGAAAAAATACCCGCTGATTGTAGAAAATCACGGTGGTCCTATACTGAATTATGGAAATCGTTTTTCTGCCGAAATGCAATTATACGCTTCGGCAGGCTATATCGTGTTTTATCCCAACCCCAGGGGCAGCACCAGTTATGGCGAAGAATTTGCCAATTTACTGTATAATAATTATCCCGGCGAAGACTATATAGACGTTATGGATGGTGTTGACACCCTTATTGCAAAAGGTCTGGCTCACGAAGACCAGTTATACGTTACCGGCGGCAGTGCAGGAGGTATTATGACCGCATGGATCATTGGGAAGAATAGTCGTTTTGAAGCCGCAGTAGTGGCCAAACCGGTAATGAACTGGATTAGTAAAACCTTGGTGGCCGATAATTATTTTGGCTATGCCAATTCAAGATACCCGGGTCAGCCTTGGGAGAATTTTGAAACCTATTGGAAATTTTCACCACTTTCATTGGTAGGGAATATTGAAACGCCAACCATGGTCATGGTGGGGATGAATGAATTACGAACCCCGCCCAGTGAAGCCAAACAGTTGTATCACGCTTTAAAACTGAGAAAGATCGAAACCCTTTTGGTTGAAATCCCCGAAGCCAGTCACGGCATTGCGGCCAGGCCTAGCAATTTAATAGCCAAAATAGCCAACACCCTGGCTTGGTTTGAGAAATATAAAAAATAATCATGGAATAATAATTGTTATTATAAGACCAAATGATTATATTCGTTCATATAATAAAATAATTTATCAAATGAAGGAGTCGGCAGGAATTACAACGGAAAACTTCAAACAATTAAGGCGTATTTTAGGAAAAAAATATCTTAAAACAAATGTTGAAAGCTCTTATGATTTTATCAATATAGCCAACAAAGGGGTAAATGCAAATATTATTAAGAATTTCAGAAAATATTTTAACCTTTCATTGGGTGATACTGCTCATATGCTTAATATTTCAGAGCCAACAGTATATAGGTGGACAAGATCAAATAAAAATTTAGAAAGAAATTATTCAGTAAAACTTTTTGAGATCACTAAACTATTTCTTTATGGTTCTGATGTTTTTGGGGGCAAAGAAAATTTCTTTAAATGGTTAAACTTGCCAAACACAGCTTTAGGAGGTATGGAGCCCCAAGAACTTATTGAAATTCCTGAAGGAATTTCAAAAGTAAGTGATATTATTGGGCGTATTGAACATGGTGTTTATAGCTAGTAATGCTTGTATATAGAATCACAGGAAAGAAGTACGCTAAAGATTTATCAGGGAAAGGTGCGGCGTTATATGGAGGGAGATGGAATAAAAAAGGAACCGCTGTATTATATACTGGTGAGAGTAAAGAAATAGCCCTACTTGAAACTATTGCTCACACACCACCTATGTTAATTCCAGAATTAGATATTTTGACCTTAGAAATACCGGATGATTTAATTGCAGAAATAACAAAAAAAGAACTTCCAAAAAATTGGATCGATTATCCGGCGCCTTCAATTCTTGCAGAATTAGTGGAAAAGTGGATAAGAAAAGGAGAAACAATTGCTTTAAAAGTACCAAGTTGTATTGTACATAGTGCATATAATTACATTTTAAATTGTCATCATATAGACTTTAAAAAGAAAGTAAAAGTTATAGAACATGAAAATTTTCACTTCGACTCACGATTATCTAGCTAATAATTAAAGTTTCATGAAACTTGTTCTAAAAAAATACCTGCTTGAATTAAAGGAAACCTTTACCATTTCTAGAGGTTCTCGCGATTTTCAGGAAACCCTAATTGTAGGTTTGTCTAAAAATGGAGAAACGGGTTATGGCGAAGCTATTGCATATCCCTATTATGGGGTGAGCTGTGAAAGTATGATCACTGAAATAGCCGCCTTAAAAAAAGCTATTGAAGGCTTTAATTTTACGAGTCCAGAAGCCTTTTACAAATTTCTTTTAGAAAAAAAACTAAGCACATTTTCGCGTAGTGCTTTAGACCTAGCTGCCTGGGATCTATACGGAAAACTACAGGGTAAAGCCCTTTATAAACTTTGGGAAACACCACTTGCCACATATCCCATCACCAATTATACCATAGGCATAGCTTCTGTCGAAAAAATGGCTGCAAAAATAAAAGCGACCCCATGGCCTATTTACAAGATTAAATTAGGCACGTCGGACGATGTGGACATAATAAAAGCCTTGCGCAAACATACCAATGCCATTTTTAGGGTAGACGCCAATGGCGCATGGACACCTTCTGAAACCCTTGAAAACGCCTTGCAACTTAAAAATTTGGGGGTCGAATTTATTGAACAGGCCCTTAAGGCAGATGATTGGGAGGGCATGAAATGGCTTAAAGCCAAATGTTGTTTACCCCTTATTGCCGATGAGAGTTGTTTGTTAGAAACCGATGTGGAACTTTGCGCCCAATATTTTGATGGGATTAATATAAAATTAATGAAATGTGGGGGGCTCACCCCGGCACGACGCATGATAAAAAAAGGACGCGATTTGGGTTTAAAAATTATGATGGGTTGTATGTGCGAATCAACCGTAGGCATTTCGGCTATTGCCCAATTGCTTCCCCAATTGGATTATGTGGATATGGATGGGGCACTCTTATTAAAAAATGACATCGCCCAGGGCGTAAAAATTTTAGACTACGGAAAGATCGTTTTTCCAAAATTAGGAGGTAGTGGTGTTCGATTGTTTTAAAGAAAAGCCAAAAGCCAATAGACCTGCCTGCCGACCCGCCTGCCGTCGGGCAAGGCAGGCAGGTGTAAAACCTTTA
>JAESQB010000242.1 GCA_016765375.1 Flavobacteriaceae bacterium
TGCCTACTGCCTACTGCCTACTGCCTACTGCCTACTGCCTACTGCCTACTGCCTACTGCCTACTGCCTACTGCCTACTTCACTCTCTGCCATTCACAACTGAACCTTTTCAAAATCTAAATTCGCTCAACTTTGTGACTCACCAATCTGTAACAAAACAAGTATAATGCGGTCTAATAAGCATAACTATTAAATTTTTCAACTAAAGTATGAGTATTTTCAGAGTTGTTTTAGCCATCATCTTCCCGCCACTTTCTGTTTTGGACAAAGGATGTGGCTCTTTTATTATCGTTTTTATTTTAACCATTTTGGGATGGATACCAGGGGTAATCGCTGCCTTGATCATCTTAAATAAAGATAATTGTTAATCGCAATTTTATATTTCGTTTTTTATTTTAGAATAATGTAGGACTTTCTGTCTAACATCTTGTAGTTTTGCAGACTATGAACAAGCATGTTGTATTTAGAGATCTAGGTCTTCAGGATTATAAAGACTGTTGGGATTATCAGGAAAAACTTTTTCGGGACATTATAGATATAAAAATAAAGAACCGTCGGGAGGAAAATAACCTAGAAACTCCAAATCATTTTTTATTTGTAGAACACCCGCATGTTTATACTATGGGTAAGAGTGGTGATATTGCTCATTTATTGCTGAATGCAACCCAATTATCAGAAAAAAAAGCCAGTTATTACAAGATAAACCGAGGTGGTGATATTACTTACCATGGCCCCGGACAAGTAGTAGGTTATCCTATTTTGGATTTGGAAAATTTTTTTACCGACATTCACAAATACCTGCGTCTTTTAGAAGAAATGATTATTCTCACTTTAGCTGAATATGGATTGAAGGCAGAACGTTCTAAAGGCGAAACAGGAGTCTGGTTGGATGTAGGAAAGCCCTTTGCTAGAAAAATATGTGCTTTAGGCGTTCGTGCCAGCCGATGGGTAACGATGCATGGCTTTGCTTTAAACGTGAATGCCAATTTGGGTTATTTTGATCATATTGTCCCCTGTGGTATAAAAGGAAAAGCTGTTACTTCTTTAAATGTAGAATTAGGTCTTAAAGAAGTGCCTGTGGCCGAAGTAAAAGAAAAACTCATCACCCACTTCACAAATTTATTTGAGGCTGAAATATTGATGTCTTCTCAAAAATAATAGGGAACTATCTATTTATATTATACAGTATAATGCTGTTATTCTCACCTTTAACTACAAGGTTTGGATGTCCGTCTTTATCGGCATCGCCTATGTGAGCTTTAGAAGTGCCATAAACAGGGAAATTTGGTAAAAGCTCTCCCATGCTCGTATATACATAAACTTTATGCTCTTCTAAATCGGTGAGGCTTATGTATTTATTTTTATTACTTAAAACCAGCGTGAGTTTGCTGTAAATTCCCAAAGGCATTTCAACGAGCTGGTTGTTTATTCTAAGAAGATTATCATTTAGCGTGACGCCTGTAGTACCACTTCTCACAAAACTATGATGGTCTATAAGCTGTAAATCTTTAAAACTCACTTTGCCTTTAGTATTGATGATCACTTTTTTGCCTTGCTTGGTAGTAAACACAAAATTTGAATTTTCTCGTTTAATGGCATTTTCTGAAAATTGAAATTTTTCCTTTATTAAAATCCTATTCTTGCCTAGTCGGTTTAAGATGTTTAATTTTCCTTTTTCTTCGGCAATTAAAATATAATCTTTTCTTCCAATTCGCAGGTGCTGAGGCGGCATAGTAATTATCGATAAGGCCTTTTTAAATCCAAACCCTTTAACAGTTTTTCCTTTGCTATCATACATTAAAACATCTTTGTTTTGGGTGATGATAAAACGGTATTTTCGATTGTTGTCATAATCAAAAACCGAAAGGGCTTGCGTGATATTATCTTTAAATTTTAGAGGGAATGGCGCTACAGTATTTCCATTCCGGTCTAAGATGTAAAAACGTTTTGGGGTGGTAAAGGCCAGTTGTTTTTTTCCGTTTCTAAAGAGGTCTACTTCTTTTATATCACCAAGTATTTTACCGTCTAACTTTTTACTCCAAAGAATTTTTCCATATGCCGAGATCAGATATAAGGTGTTGGCGACATCCTGCACGACAATATCTTTTCCTTTGCTGCGATGGTTGGAGAAAAATTGAGGATCACTGGATATTGCCTTAGGTAAAGTGATACTAAACGCTTGTGATACAGAAGCCCTGCTTGCACCCGCTTTACTTTGTGAGATGAGGCCATTAACATGTGCAAAATTTTTCTCAGAACTAAACTGTAAGACTGAAACTTTGTGATTGTCAAAATTAAGCGCTCCTTTTTTTAAGCCCAAAAGGCTGTTTAAGAAGGGTTTATTTTTGTTGTTTAAACTTACCAAAAGCAGTGAAGACGATTGGCTTAATTTTTCTTTATGACTCTTATAATAGCCCTGGTTTGATAGGGTAGTATGGTTTAAAAAATGGGTGATTATACTTTTTGCTGTATCCTCATCTTCCGTAAAAATTATAAAATTTTCTAATTGAAACACCAAATGACTTTGGGTTTTATTTATAAATGGGGCAAATCCATAATTAAACAATTCAGGTTTTTGAAACCGTTTAATCGAAACATCTCTAAAAGTACTTAAGTTGGATTGAAAGGGCATTAATAGATCCTGAGTCATGCTAGGATCTATAGCATTAAGGACAACAGCCTTTTTATTATTTAATGACAAAAGGCCTATTTCATCTATCGATTCGTATAATCCTTCAATAGTCTGTAGGCTGTCTTTTGGCTGAAAAGCCTGCGCATTTTCACTGAATATTGAGTAGTCGTTATAGCTTATAGAAAGAAACCAACTGGCATTTGAGGGTACAACACGGTCAATTAGATTTTCCTGAGGTATGGTGTTTTTAAAAACTGAAAGGCTTGTTAAGCTATCTTCTATAATAGTTAAGCCATCTAATTTTATGCTGGCGGGTAATATTTCGGCTTCTAAAGCCACCCATGAGGGTAGTATTTTTTTAGAAATGTTTAATTCAGAACTGTGTTGCTCTAGGAATTTTGGAAGCTTTTTTCCGTTTATAAAAATAGTTAAGGGGCTATGAGCCGTAGTGTTATTCAATTTTATAAAAAGACTGTCTGGTTGCTGCTTGCTAAGTAGATTTAAAACAATCTCTTTTTTTGGTGAAGCTATAAATACACTGTCTTTAACAGCTGTAAAAAGGGTATCGCTTTTTGAGCTAATTTTAAAATAGGTTTTGTTTTTATGGTTTAAGCTGTCTATTTTTAAGTCTTGTATTGCCTCTAAAACACCTTCTTGAGATGGATATTTACTTATAAAAGTATAGGTCACACCACTATCCTTATCTGCTGTGAAAGCTAAAAAGACTGCTTGATCCTGGGCGAGTAAACTAAGGGATTCTGTACTCTCTAAAAGCTGTTTATAAACTTTGGTTTCTTTAAATTTTTCTAAAAAGTTATTATTTTTCAAGTCTGAGCTCAGGCCTTTTATATTGTTGGTTCTCAGAACAATAAAA
>JAESQB010000243.1 GCA_016765375.1 Flavobacteriaceae bacterium
TAAATTTGAATTTCACGTGATAGCGAGCGAGCCACTGTAAAGGCGCTTGTGCCTCCTGCCGCGCAAAGACAGTCAATCTGGTGCGCGTTTGCAAGGCGTGCCTATTGTATTACGCATTTGTTATGCCCTTGAAAAGGTAAAACCATTAAATTTAAAACCGGGAAAATATAAAATTCTAATAAAGAAAAATTTTATAATTCATCTAAAACCTCACGAATAACAGCATAAATTTTTGAAAGCTGCTCTTGAGTTATAATATATGGCGGCAAAATATAAATGGTGTTGCCCAGCGGTCTTAAAAACACGCCTTTTTTCATAAAGGCTTTAAATATTTTATCCCGTAAATTGCCATAGCGTTCCATTTTTACATTGAGGTCTAAGGCGTATATAACGCCCATTTGTCTGGTTTCTGAAACCTTGGGATGGTTTTTTATTTGGGCATTAAATTCGCTATGCGATTGTATAATTTGTTTAATGTTTTGTTGGGTTTCGGGCGTTTGTAATAATTCAATTCCAGCTAAGGCTGCTGTACAACCTAAGGGATGTGCCGTATAGGTATGCCCGTGAAAAAACCCTTTGGTGATGTCTCCATCTAAAAAGGCATCATAAATTTTTTGAGAACAACTCGTAATAGCCATGGGCGTTGTTCCAGCAGTCATCGCTTTAGACAGACACATGATGTCGGGTAAATTTTCTAAATGTTCTGAAGCAAAATTGAGACCTGTTTTTCCAAAACCGGTCATTACCTCATCGGCAATGGTGATTACCCCATGTTGTTTTGCAATGTCTAATAAATGGTCTAACAAATGGGCATCGTACATTTTCATGGCCGCTGCACCTTGTACAAGGGGTTCATAAATAAAAGCCGCCACATTGTTTTCTGAAAGTAATGCTGTGAATTGTTGCTTTACAGTCTTAAAATTTTCTTTTGTAGGAACTTCAATGCGTTCCACATCGATAAAATAATCTTCGAAAGCGCCGTTGTAAACTGATAGCCCTGACACCGACATAGCGCCAAAAGTGTCTCCGTGAAAGCCACCCTCTAATGCAATTATTTTGCCGCGTTTTTGGCCTTTATTAGCAAAGTATTGCAAGGCCATTTTTAGGGCAATGTCAACAGCTGTAGAACCATTGTCTGAGAAAAATAGTTTCTCTTGATTGGCAGGTAAAATTTTAATGAGTGCTTCAGACAATGCTATGGCTGGCTTGTGGGTAAAGCCGCTAAACACCACAAGGTCTAAGGACTGCATTTGTGCATGTAGTTTTTCAGTGATATAATCGTTGCAGTGTCCGTACATACAGGTGTACCATGAGGCGATGCCATCTATATATTCTTTTCCTGCTTCGTCATAAAGCAATGCCCCTTTGGCCTTTGTGATCACCAAATGATCGGGGTGTAGTTTATGTTGGGTTAAAGGATGCCAAAGGTGTTTTTTATCGCGGTCTTGTAAGGTCATAATCAAGGTTACAGGGTTTTAAGGGTGTCTTTAAACACTTTAGCATACTTTTTAATCACGGTTTTATCAAAATAGGGCTCTTCATTAATACGCCCAATAACTGGAATATTTGTCATTTTTTTTATGATGTCTTCGGTGGTTTTATGCTCGTTTCCACTATAAATAAGAGACACCTCAAACCCTTTTTCTTGCAATAAATTCAGGGTTAAAAGCGTATGATTTATACTGCCTAAATAATGCCTGGAAACAACGATGACCTTGTAATCGGGTTTGATCAAATCCAATATGGTTTCAGAATCATTGAGCGGGACTAATAATCCGCCGGCACCTTCAATCACAAGATGATTGTTTGTTTTGGGTTCTTTAATGTTATTTAAATCAATAGTGATATTGTCTATTTGAGCTGCCGCATGCGGACTCATTGGGGTTTGTAATGTTATGGCATTTGGATGGAAAACAGACTTAGAATTTGAGACGAGTTCTTCTACTTTATGTCTGTCTGAATGCTCTAAATCACCAGCTTGAATGGGTTTCCAATAATCGGCTTCCAAAGTCTCTGCCACAATTGCAGAAGTTATGGTTTTACCAACTTCGGTAGAGATGCCCGTGATAAATATTTTTTTAAACATGCTGGGTTTATTTCTATTGTTTTAAATCGAATTCATACAAGCAGTTTTGGCAACGGTACTTGTGTTTGGTATAAAAATGTCGCGATTTAAATGCCACTTCAAAAATAAACTTCAATAGGGATTTTACACTGGTAATAATTGAAAACATGGTGATATCTTCACCATCACAAATGGGGCATGAAACAAATTCTTCGCTATCGCTTAGCGTGTTATGTTTAATTGTTTTTAATATTTCCAGAGCTTCTTTCTCTTGTATGGCCAAGATGTCCAATTTTACACCGCCTATGGCATTGCTTACTAAGGGGTCGGTATCAATAGTTACATTGTCTCGCAGAAAAACTTTAATGCCTTCTGCCTCCAGACGTCCTTTTAGGATCAGCGCTTCAGATGAATATTGAAATATAGCAGGGGTTTTAAAGGTCTGATTCATGAGTCTTTATTGTTGTTGAAAGGCTTTTTAAAACCTCTGAAATTTCTTTTTCAGTATTAAAACTGTGGATGCAAAAACGCAAACGTTCTTGTCCTTCTTGAACGGTAGGGGATAAAATGGCTTTTACATCAAATCCTTTTTCATGCAGTTTTTCTGAAATTGTTTTAACCGTACTATTTCCTGGTAGGATGCACGACTGTATGGGCGATTTGCTTTCGATAAAAAAAGCATTCAATTTTAATCGGGTTAATTCAGAAATAAAAAACCGGATGGTTTTTTGCAAGTATTCTGTCTTTATAGAGCCAAGGTGTTTGTATGACACTATAATGGTTGCTATAGCATGTGGCGGCAGGGCGGTGGTGTAAATAAAAGGGCGTGCAAAATTTATGAGATATTGCTTTAAAAGCGCGCTTCCTAAAATTGCTGCCCCATGACAACCTAGAGCTTTTCCAAAGGTTATAATTCTTGCAAAGACGGCTTCTTCTAGTCCCAATTCCTGCACAAGCCCTTGCCCATGACTTCCAAA
>JAESQB010000244.1 GCA_016765375.1 Flavobacteriaceae bacterium
AGCCCATAAGGGACTTGCACCCTCTAGATTAATTATTTACCTTTCGGTAAATTAAAGATGCCCATGCTGGGCACACACAATGTATAAAATTAATTGCTACATTGTTGGTTATTAATAATTTATCTATTTAATTCAAATTTGTGGTAAATTAAAAATTAGTAGTTATAAATCGCAACTAATCTTATACCAACCGTTATGCCCAATTTAAAAAAAGCCACCTGAATTCAAGAACTTAACGCAACAAATCATAATCTTAGATTTGTTGTATGAGAGCAAAAAAATATAAGCGATTAACCTTAAAAGAACGTGTTGTAATTGAGACCTTATTACAGGAAAACAAAACCAAAAGTTATATCGCTAAAAAGCTAAATAGGTCTCGTTCTACCATCTCCAGAGAGATTAATAAATGGGGTGGAAATTACAGTGCAACTCTTGCTAATTGGAACGCAAAAGAAGAGTATTTAAACAAGAGAAACAAAGACAAAATAAATACCTATAACAGGCTGAAAATATATGTGTATCGAGGCCTTTTAAGTGCTTGGTCCCCAGAGCAAATTTCAGGGAGAATAAAGTTAAAATATCCTAATGACCCTATAATGACTATCTCTTACGAAGCCATTTATATGCATATTTATGCACACCGTCAAGCCAGTTTAAATCGTAAATTAATAGCTCTGTTACCTTATCAAAAAACACAACGAAGAAGAGCAAATGCTAAGAGTAAACGCGGTACTAAAATCAAAGATCAAGTAAGTATTGATGACAGACCGGAACACATCGAAAAAAGAGAAGAAATTGGTCATTGGGAAGGTGATTTAGTTGTTGGTAAAGCTCAGAAAAGTGCAATAGGTACACTGGTTGAGAGAAAAGCAAGGTTCACGTTCATTATAAAACTTAAGAATAGAAAATCTGCTACGGTAAGAAAAGGGTTTGCTAAAGAATTTAATCAAATAGACAGGATGTTTACAAAGTCTCTAACTTACGATAATGGTATGGAGATGGCAGAACATAAAAAGTTCTCAAATCATACTAAAATGCCTGTCTATTTTGCACATCCATACTCCTCTTGGGAAAGAGGAACCAATGAAAATACCAATGGACTCATCAGACGCTTTTTTCCTAAAAAAACTGACTTTAATAAGGTCTCTGAAAAGCAACTTAAAATTGTCCAAGAAAAACTAAATAACAGGCCTAGAAAAGTACTTGGATACAGAACACCAAATGAGGTTTTCCAAACAGAATTGTTAACTCTAAATTTAAAAAAATATGATAGTGATGCTACGGCTTGTTGAACTGGAAATAACGCGACCTAAGAAGCGTTATTCTATTTCAACAATGCCCCGTTTTAAAATCAAAAATAAACTCGTATATTTGAGTAATGTTTAACTAAATATTAATAACGCTTTGTTGCGTTAGAACCTTGAATCCAAGACATTAGTCATAACTGAAAAACAAGAAACTGAATTAGAACAAATTCTAAAAGAATTGATTTATTCATTAAAAAAAACGGCTTAATAGACAAAAATTAGGCTGTTTTTGATTAAATATTTTCAAGTGGACAAAAATTAGGCTGTAAAATTTTGAATTTTACACCTTCAAAAAAGAATCAATAAATTTCATTTTTCTTTTTTTAGATAAGCCATTATGATTTCTAAGTTTGTTTTTTAAATCTGCAAAATGACCATCTATTGCATTAGTCGTATTTGGGATGTTTAATTCAATATAATCATACCAAGTAAACAACCAAGGTAAATTACTTTTTAAGCTTCTATAGGCACTTCTTAATCGTTTATGAGTATAATAGCTCTTGTTTGTTTCTAGATTTATTGTTCGTTCATTTAAAAAGGACTCCCATTTAACAAACCAAAGCTCTAACCCTCCTTCAAAAGATTCTTTATCTGTCAACTTCATCATCGCTACAAGCTCTTTTAACTCAATAGATGCAGGTAGTTTAGGATTCTTTGTAATATACCTTCTAATGATGGCAACTTGATGAAATTGACACATTTGAACTGGTGTTGAGCCAAAGGACTGTACTAATCCTTTTCTCCCATCACAGACTATGGCAACTATTTTATATCCTCTACTCTCTAACTCTTTAATCCCTTTTATATACAGGTAATTCGTTTCATTTCGGACATAATATTTTAGTAGATTCTCTTTGGTAAGGGCGTCTTTAAATAGCATTACTCCAAAACTTCGACCCCAATAAGTGGTATCCATTAAAATTATAATTTTCCTAATTGATTTAGATTTAATCGTAAGCGGGTGTAAATCAATTTTACGTTGAATGGTTCGTTTAGAGCATTTATATTTCTTAGATAACTGTAAATAGGTCTGCTTACCTCTCAAATATTCTTCCCATAGTATTGCTGGATTTAATCGCTCTCCACTTAAAAATTGTCTGCCACAAGTATGGCATTTATAGAGTTGTTTCCCTTTAACAAATCCATTTTTTTTGGTGAAAGTACTATTACAATTTATGCATTTTTTTTATTCATAACCTTTCATTTGCTCCAAAGCTAATCATAACAATGCTTACGGAGATTTTTAGACTCCTTTTTGTCTATTAAGCCATTAATTACGGACAATCAAATGAAATTTTATTAAAATGCACAACGGGTTTCGTTATTCTTGTTTCACAAATTTTATAGAAGTAGTATTTACACAATAACGTTTTCCAGTAGTTTCTTTTGGGCCATCATCAAAAACATGACCTAAATGACTTCCGCAAGATGCACAAATTATTTCAGTACGTATCATCCCGTGCGTTGTATCAGAAACATAATTTACAGTTCCTTCAATGGCATCATCAAAAGATGGCCATCCGCAATGGGATTCAAATTTACTGTTAGATTTAAATAATTGAGTATTACACGCAGCACATAAATAAGTTCCTTTTTCAAAATTTGAAGTTAAACCACCTTCACTTGGAGCATCTGTTCCTTTTTGACGTAAGACAAAGTATTGTTGAGCAGTTAAAGTTTCTTTCCACTCTTGTTCAGTTTTAGTTATTTTTTTAATCATTTCATTCTTTTTTTCTTGTGAATAACTCACAGCAATACTTGTTAATAATAAGGTAATTAAAATTATATTTTTCATAATATTATTCTCTGTTTATAAATTCAA
>JAESQB010000002.1 GCA_016765375.1 Flavobacteriaceae bacterium
AGCATCATCTGAGTGTTCTTGCCGATAAACTGCCCAACCTCATCGACTAAGAAAGGGATATTTTTATCGCCTGATTGATCTAGATACTCCTTCACCCATTTACAGAAGTTTTGAATATCTAGCGGGAAGTTAGCCTCTGTTTGATCTATTGTTTGCCGTGCTGACTCGTGGCTTTGTCCAGAAGCCGCAGAGAATGCTACTATCATTTCATCACGATAGAAATCATGGGCATCGCGTTCTTTGCTCCATGTTGATTTTGTAAGCTCGGCAAACTTATCTTTGAAAGCTTGGTACTGATCTCGCTTATCTAATTCACGTTCCATATGCGCTATGTGAGGGAAATCTGCACAGTAGCCAACACGTTCATTAAATACTTTTAAAAACACCTTCAGAATTGCGTTTTCACGCTCATCCGTATTGGCACGAGAGTCAATATTAAACAAAATCACATCCGTTGGTTTTGACACCGCAGAGTGGATATCACCGTACAACATAGCATCGGTAATTTTATCTTTGAAAAACTCTATCGCGTGACGGTTTTCACCATCTTTTACGACAACTTTATTTTCTAATAAATAGGATAGGATTTTTATGAAATGTGATTTACCTGAACCAAAGAACCCTGATACCCATACACCCACCTTGCCTGATAAATCGGCGTTATGCCCGTGGACAGCAGGGCCATAGGTTTCAAAGAAACTTCTAAAGTGCCGGTCTAATTCTTTCGTTACGACATATTCATCTAATTCAACAAAAACACTTTCATCATCAACCTGCTCGGCTTTAACCACGCCGTTGATATTACGAGTAAGCTTTTTTGCAAATATTTGTTCAATATTCAGCCCAATATTAGTCATTCCTGTTTCCTTTCCCTGTTAATTCTTTAGTCCATCTTCCGGCACAAGCTTGAAGGCACGGTAATAATTTCGTGACTCGATCTTGCCAAACATATGCAAATCTTGCCCGCTATATTCACCGGGGTAAAACAAAACTAATGGCGTGTTCCCCATCACATCTTGTAATGCACTCAGCAACTCATGCCCTCGTACCAATGGCCAAGCATTGCCTAGCCCAGACATCACAACAAACCTGAGTGAATCCGGTTGTATTTTTTCCGCGATATATTTTGCGACTTTTTCTTGGCTAAGTGGCCCGGCCAAATTTTTTCGCACAACATCAATTCCTACTTGTTTTTCCCTTGCAAAGGTTCGCTCTAATAGTCCTCGAGATTCCAACATTTCGAGTAATATTTCAAATATATTAATGTGTACGAATTTATGACCGCGTTTAGTCAACTTGTCGGTAATGTGGCGAAGCTGTTCACGTACAATTAATTCATGATTGGCTGGGTAATCAAACACCCAAAAACCAATTTCATTCCCAAGCCCATCATTATCTAAAAACTTAGGGCTATCGATCCGCTCCAGCACTAAATCCAATCGCTTTTGTAATGCTGACACTGTCTTCTTATCCATTTAAAACGTGCTCTCCATAACTTCAATAAGGTCTAAGCGATTTAGCTTATCTAACCAATTTTTAACTTCAGGTTCTAAATATACTGGTTGAATCCGTTTGTTGCGAGGTGAGTCTATGTAACCTGCTTCTGCTAATGCTCGGATAATATTTTTCCCTATCTTCTTATATGTCTCATCTGAATAATCATTCAGCTGCGGCCAAGCTCGACAACGATCATCTATAAAATCTTGCCATGCCGTTGGTTCCAATGCTGGCTTATATACACGCCGAGCTTCAGCTAACACATTGCTCATAAAATCCGCCATGATGGGCGATTGAATAAGCAATGAAACCATTAATAGTTGAATATATGCACGCTCAGGCAGTGTAACAAGATCTGTTAAGAATTCACGCCCTAACGGTGCTAAACGTTTACGAACAGTCGCTGCTGCTCGCCGAGCAGTTTGCGAGGACTTACGCTGCAATATGTTTTGCTCTAAAACAAGCCTTTTCCATTCGTCTTTATCAGGCTCATCTAATAAATAAGGGGCGAGAATTAGGCTGTCGTTAAGCATCAAACTACCGCCGTTTATATCGCCTACATACGCTTTAATATTTTTCTGACTCATTTTTTCCATTCGATTAAAATTCACCCTTATGGGAGCAACATCCACCTATGAAATTGATCAGCCCATTTACCTACCGAATCAAATGCTAATACACCTTTATTTTTATTTTTTGTTCGTGGATGTGAAATGCTTACGTGCGATTTGGTATTACAAATTTGATCTAAGTACCTACTTGGCCAGCTAAGGGAGCCTTTCAATAGTTTTCGTTTTAATTCAGCTAACTGCTTATTCCATTTAGCTGGTTTTTTAAGGCTTAATAGTTTGGTCGATAATGATTTAGCAGCATCAGAAGTGTCTACTTCAAGAAGTATGAATTTTTTTCCATTGCAGCTGATGACGACAACAATTAAACAACGCGGCTCTCCTTTTTTCAGCAGGTGCCTCTCGCACCGATCTACTTTAGGTAATTTCTGTATTGTCTTAGAGATTATTTTACACTTATCAGCAGTTTCTAGCTTTGCTAGCATGAGCAAAAAACACTTGAATTTATTTTCGTATAAATGCGCATCATCTGAATTATCAATAGGTATATCCCAATCAGCTTGCGCTACAACACCGCCTTTACTGCCTTCTTCTGTGCTTACGTATTGGCCGGCTTGATTCTGCTGATCCTCATCTTTGCGGCCATGTAAACCTGTTTGCTTTTTGCTAAATATTTTAGCTGCTACAAATGGATTGGCAAAGCTGACCATTATTGACGGTGCATGTAGTAGGGCATTGCTGGTGTTTGAATTTGCATCTTCGCCATCTTGGAGATATTGACGATCAGGGCATTCAGATAAGGGCCGTTGCCTACCACCTGCTTCTTCTCCACGTACATGCTCCTTGAATTTGCGACTATGGAATTCAACCTTAGCTGGTACTCTGTGAATAATATTGGCAATTGATGTGATTTCCCACACAAAAAAACTATTCGTGCTCGGGTCATACTGTCCTTTAATCACCAATTTGAATTTAGGCAATGGTGGTGGGTCAAATTGAAAATCCCACTGCCGGTAACCATTTTTTTCAATACCGTCTTTTTTTTGATAACGGTCAATTGACTCAAATGATGCTCTCGCACATGGATCTATTAATATCCAGCTTAAGACTCGCCTATTCGCGCTGCTATTAAGTGATGTTTTTGCATAACCAGATACTTCTGATACATTAATGGTTGCCTTATCCTCTTTCTTATCTAATTGAATATCAAACTCAATTTTCAACGCATCTGGCTCTAATGCGGTGCGAGATAAGTACGCATCATGCAAAAACAAAGCACGAGCAAACTCTATTTGTGGCAAATATACATTCAACCCATCTACCGACTTAAAATAAAAACACAACTGACGAGAGTCCTGATAGCTAAGCCTTTTGCCGCCAAAAATGGGGCAGGCGGCATTACTACAAACCTGCCAATCAACGGTATTTTCAATAGAAATAGATCGTTTGTACCCTCTATTTCTAACTTGTTTCGTCGGATTTAAAATACGCTTTTGTAGGTAAAAGACTAGAAGAGATTTCGCCAGAGTATCAGCCTGATGGTCAACTCTCAAAAGATAAGGCTGAATTACTTTTAAG
>JAESQB010000245.1 GCA_016765375.1 Flavobacteriaceae bacterium
ATTTTTAGCCAGCGACCTCTCTGCTTATATTACCGGACAAACCCTTCATGTTGATGGGGGGATGCTTACTTAATCTCCGCCTTAGGCGGGCAGGAATCTCGTGAATTAAAATTTAATTTCTTTATATGTCCATAGAAATCCTGCTTTATATTTTTCTCATAGGAATAGTCGCTTTGACTTTAGCGGTTTTAATGTATGGGTATAAGGAGACGTTTTCAATAAAGAATAAAATACTTTTTTCTTCTTTGCGGTTTATTAGCCTGTTCGCCATAGGCTTACTTTTAATAAACCCAAGCCTTAACACGACCCGTTATACTATAGAAAAACCTCAATTGATCCTTGCGGTAGACAATTCGGCCTCTGTAAAGCATTTGCAACAGGATAAGGCTGTCACGTCCTTGGTAGAATCTCTAAAAGAAAATTCAGACTTAAATAAGGCCTTCGACCTATCGGTCTTTTCCTTTGATACGGATTTAAACACCAAAGATTCTTTAGTTTTCGACGGGAAACAAACGGATATTTCTAAGGCTTTAAGTCGTTTAGATCGGCTTTATAAAAATAGTGTGGCACCCATAGTGCTTATTAGCGATGGCAATCAAACCCTAGGAACCGATTTTCAATTTCTATCAAAAACCCTTAAACAGCCTGTTTATTCGGTAATACTTGGTGATACCATCGTGTATTCCGATTTAAAGATCAATCAGTTAAATGTCAATAAATACTCTTTTTTAAACAATAAATTTCCGGTAGAAGTTATAATTTCTTATTCAGGAAAGGAAGATGTAAGAGTTCAATTTGTAGTTAAGCGCAACAATACAATTGTTTATAAACAAAGCCTTAAGTTGTCAGCCTTAAATAATTCTCAAATTTTATCGTTTACGCTTCCCGCGTCAAGTGTAGGGTTAAAACAGTACAGTGCAGAAATACAGCCTCTTGCACAAGAAAAAAACACGAGTAATAACATAAAACGCTTTGCTATTGAGGTTATAGATCAGAGTACCAATGTTTTAATAGTGAGTGACATGAGTCATCCCGATATTGGGGCTCTAAAAAAAGCCATCAACTCCAATGAGCAACGCAGCTCTAAAGTGGTTAAACCAGAAGATGCATTAGCACTATTAGATGATTTTCAGCTCGTTGTCTTATATCAACCTACATCACGTTTTAAAGATCTGTATGATAAGATAAAAGCTATAGGACTTAATACACTTACCATTACTGGTACCCATACCGATTGGGAATTACTAAACGCCTTACAGAAAAATTTTTATAAAACCCCTAGCTTAGAAGAAGAGGAGGTAGGGCCACAGTTAAATTTAAATTACGGGACTTTTGCCTTTGAGGACACGGGCTTTAATAATTTTCCACCTTTACAAACATCGTTTGGTGAAATAACCATGCTGTCACCTCATGAGGTCTTGTTTGAACAGGTTATTGACGGTATTATTACCGAAAATACGCTTATGGCTACTTATGAATTTGAAAACAAAAGAGGAGCCATACTCGATGGGCAAGGATTTTGGCGTTGGCGCGCTCAAAGCTATCTAGAAAACCAAGACTTTAAAGCTTTTGATAATTTTATTGGAGGCCTGGTGCAGTTTTTAGCTTCAAACTCCAAAAAAAGTAGGCTCACTGTTTCTGCCGAACCTTTTTATTACAATACATCCGATATAAAAGTTACGGCGCAATATTTCGATAAAAATTATCAATTTAACAAGAAGGGCAAACTAAATATTAGCCTGATAAATAAAGCCGATAAGACAAAAACAACCGTTCCTTTTTTATTAAAGAATAACTTCTATGAAGTTAATTTAAGTAATTTAAAATCAGGTAATTATACCTATAAAATTTCTATTAAAGATGAGGCTTCTTTTTCAAGATCTGGGCATTTGTCTATCATCGATTTTAATGTTGAGCAGCAGTTTTTAAACGCCAATGTCAAGAAACTTAAAGCCTTATCTGAACAAACAAAGGCTCAGCATTATTTTATCAATAATTCATCTCAATTAGTAAGTACTTTATTAAATGACATACGCTTTATTCCGGTTCAAAAAAGTGAACAAAAAAGCGTACCTTTACTCGATTGGAAATACCTTTTAGCCATTATAATAGCAGCTTTGTCTGCTGAATGGTTTATAAGAAAATACAACGGACTCATATAAAAACAAAACCTTAAAAATTTATCACATGGAAAAATTACCAAAAATTGGATTACCAATATTTATTGCCATCATCTTACTCATTCTCTTTGTATCAAAAGCAACCATCACTATTGATTCTGGTGAAGCCGGGGTACTCTACAAAACTTTTGAGGGTGGGGTAGTAACCGATGAACCACCTTTAGGAGAGGGATTTCATATTATAGCACCTTGGAATAAGGTATTTGTATATGAAGTGCGTCAACAAGAAATTTTCGAGCCCATGCAAGTATTATCTTCTAATGGACTGGAAATTAAATTAGAAGCTTCTGCCTGGTATCAACCTATATATGGAAAATTAGGAGCCTTACATCAACAGAAAGGACAAAATTACCTGTCTCGCGTTTTACAACCGGCCATACGTAGTGCGGCCAGAAGTGTGGTAGGACGTTATACTCCTGAGCAATTATACTCAAGCAAGCGGGATATTATTCAGGAAGAAATTTTTATTGAAACCAAGAAAATTGTTGAATCACAATACATTCAATTAAACTCGATTTTAGTTCGTGATGTAACACTTCCTCCAACCATTAAGCAGGCTATTGAGCGTAAATTAAAACAAGAGCAAGAATCTTTAGAATATGAATTTAGATTGATAACTGCTTCAAAAGAAGCCGAAAAACAAATTATTGAGGCTGAAGGAAAAGCTAAGGCCAATAGAATATTAAGTGCTTCATTAACCGATAAGATACTAAAAGACAAGGGTATAGAGGCTACTTTAAAACTTGCTCAATCACCTAATACTAAAGTGGTGATTGTAGGTTCAGGAAAAGATGGCTTACCTCTTATTTTAGGCGGAAGCAACTAGAATTATAAATAACGAATAACGAATTATAAATTACGAATTGCGAGTTTTATAAAACTCGTAATTCGTAATTTTTTTTAATTTGAAATTCA
>JAESQB010000246.1 GCA_016765375.1 Flavobacteriaceae bacterium
CTATAATAGAAATTAAAAATCCTATTATAACAGTCGACACTGCTTTAATTACTTGGAAAGAAAAAGCATTAAATATAATTTCAAGAATTTACAGATCAGGTAATGAAAAACAAGAACGTCGTTATCTGAAATTTAAAAACGATCTAGAAAACATTACATATACTAATGAAAGAGGAAATACAGCAGGAACAGAAAATAATATCCCGCTATATAACAAACAAATAAGTAACTTTATTGATGGTGTCATATCCGATATTCATGATTCTAAAGCCTCAAAAAAAATAAGCGAGAATGGCGAAAATGGTATTGACTTTACCGTTGATCAAACCACTCATATAAACATTATAACCGAAGCTTTACGTCACGAATTAACTGGTAAACAGCTGTTTGAAATTCGAGAAATTATCACGAAAAACGAAAAGGAATCATTAAAAAAAGTAAAGCTCATCGAAAAATTTAAATTTTTTGGAGAAGATGCTGCAATCAACATCATTTCAGTAATTTTAACAAACCCTACTACAGTGGATAGGTGACAATACTAAAATAGGCAAAAGACAAAACCCGAATACCAAAACCCAAGAACCAAGATCCTAACAACTAATAATTCATAACCCATAACTCCTCATCCATCATTAATAATTCATAATTATTTTAACACCCCAGCCACGCCCTTAATTCAATTGACTATAATATTGAGCCCGAGGGTTAATATAAGTCTCAGAAAAAACCAGAGTTACAGGAAGCTATGCTAAAGCGATATCAAAACGATTTATGAGCACTTATTGCTTTCTAAATGGCATTAAATATTCCTCTAAATAATTTTCTTAGACTCATCATAACTTTATATATTTACATGACAAAATAATCACCTCAAAAAAAAATCAACCACTATGCATATTTTACCAGAATTACCTTACGATAAAAATTCATTAAACCCTGTTATCACCGAAGAGGGTTTTGACTATCACCACGGCAAACACCACAACGCCTATGTAACCAATCTCAATAAATTAACTTCGGATAACGAAATGGCAGATTGGGATCTTAAAACAATTATCAAGCACAGTTTCACAAACCAACAAACAGGTTTATTTAATAATGCTGCTCAGCATTTTAATCACAGTTTTTACTGGGATTGCCTCTCGCCTAATGGTGGTGGAAGTCCAACAGGTGAAATTGCCGAAATGATCAACCGTGATTTTGGAGGTTTTGAGCAGTTTAAAACTCAGTTTTCTGATACTGCTGCCAAACTTTTTGGTTCAGGATGGGCATGGCTTGTTTTAAATAAAGAAGGAAAACTTGAAATACAACCCCTTAAAGACGCCCACACACCCATTACGGCAGACTTAAACCCCTTATTAACGCTTGATGTATGGGAACATGCTTATTATATTGACCATCGCAACCAAAGACCGCGCTTTATAGAAGGATTTTGGGATATTGTGAACTGGGATTTTGCCAACATAAATTTGAATGGCAAGTAAGCACTATGCCACATTCTAAAAATATCCATAAAGGAAAAATAATGAATGCCATTGCTGGTATTTTATTATTTTTCCTTTTTTGTTTTTTACCACATATTAGTACTGCCCAGTCACAAGATCAAGAATTTCATGGCCTCGTCAAACATTTTAAGCATTTAACCAAAGCTACAAAATGGACGCTTTTGGATACCGTAAAATTAAAATTTCAAACCTACCACACCCAAGGACTTTTAATGGTTGGTGATTACTTTTACCTGAGTGCCGTTGAAACCATTGAAGCTCCAGAAAAGTACAGCTCACCTATTGATGGTAACGACCGAAGTCCTGGTAAAGGGATTGGCTATTTATTTAAATTTGACAAAAACGGAAGCTTGGTCTCAAAAACCCAACTTGGAGAAGCGACTATTTACCATCCCGGAGGCATTGATTTTGACGGACAAAATATTTGGGTTCCGGTAGCCGAATATCGTCCTAACAGCCAATCGATCATTTACAAAATAAACCCTGAGAATTTAAGTGTAAAAGAAATGTTTCGATTTAAAGACCACATAGGGGGCTTAAGCTATAATATAAAAGACCAAACCCTTCATGGTATAAATTGGGGTTCTAAACGCATGTACACCTGGAAGGCCAATGATCAAACTATAAACCCTGAGCAAACGAAAATAAAACTAAAAAGCAGCTATTATATTGACTACCAGGACTGCCATTATGTGCCAAACCATTTTATGCTTTGTGGTGGTGTCAATAAATATAAAGTTGGTGATATGGGCGAAATTGCCCTTGGTGGATTGGAGTTGATCAACCTTCGCAACTATACAACGGTACATCAAATTCCTGTACCCTTATGGGTTAAACCCAATTTGGTGATGACCAATAATCCATTTTTCTTTAAAATACGTGAAGCCTCTATCAATTTTTATTTTATCCCTGAAGACGATAATTCTACCTTATACATCTATCAGGCTAAGTAACTGTTAAAGAATAACTCACAACTTGTTTCTTTTCTTTTAAAATTAAGGCGTAGACTTATTGGTTTTAAAGCCTTTGCTCTCCCAAGCACCCATACCCCCTTTAATATCATAAATTTCTTTAAAGCCCATTTCTTTTAAAATTTTAGCGGCTTTGGCACTTCGGCCTCCTCGTTTGCAGTATAAATAAACCGGCTTGTTCTTATCTAAAAGCTTTGCTTTTTCTTGGAAATCATCGTTAGTCACACAAATATTTTGTGCATTGCCTATATGACCCAAACGGTATTCATCTAAAGTTCTCACATCAACCAACTGAAGGTTATCGCTGTCTAATACCTCATTCATTTGTTCAACGGTAATAACGTGAATATCATTGGTACTTTTGTCTTGACAAGCTACCGTTATCAAAAACATCAGGATCAAAGTCAGAGCTATTTTCTTCATATGTTGGTTTTTAAATATTTTAATTACTTAGAAGGCATTTTTTAAACAAGTTCTCCTTCCCATTCTATCATTCCGCCTAATAAATTATAGGTGTTTTCAATACCTTGTGCATTTAAAACAGCGCAGGCCTGTCCACTTCTATTGCCTAATCTGCAGTAAATATAGTAATTTTTAGAACTGTCTAACTTTGCTACCTCTTTCATAAAATTATCGGGGTCTAGAATATTTATTATTCTTGCATTAGACAATTGGCCTTCTTCAATCTCCTCAGGGGTTCTCACATCTATGATCACAGCATCGGCATCCTTTGCTATACTTTCTCTCCATTTTTCCTGTGTAATGTCCATCATCTATCTTTTATCTGAAATTAAATTTACTTCTTTTAAATCTGTTTTTTTTATCGCGGCATAACCACCTTCAATATTCACTACGTTTTCAATACCTTTTGTTCTTGCAATAGAGGCAAAAATAAGCGAACGATAACCGCCTCCACAATAAATATGATAGGTATTCTTTGGCTTTAATTCATCGCTTTTTTGATGAA
>JAESQB010000247.1 GCA_016765375.1 Flavobacteriaceae bacterium
GCATCGTTAGCATCACCTAAAGTAGGTTTTGCTTCTGTTGCGGCAGCTTGCTTTTTAGCGGCTGCTTTAACAATTTTCGCCTCTTCTTCTTTATGAATACTCATATGAGAAGCTACTACACGCTTAAACTCTTTATTGAACTCGATGATTTGGAATTCAGCGGTTTCGCCTTTTACCAAATTCGAGCCATCTTCTTTAGCCAAATGTCTGGTAGGTATAAATGCTGTGATATCATCATTAAATACCACTGTTGCACCTTTATCTACCAATTCGTCAATCGAAGCTGTATGCTTAGTACCTAAAGCAAACTCTTTCTCGTATTTATTCCAAGGATTTTCTGAAGTTTGTTTATGTCCTAAACTCAACTTACGTCCTTCAACATCCAATTCAAGAACTACCACATCAAGAGTCTCCCCTACTTTGGTAAATTCACTTGGGTGCTTAATTTTCTTAGTCCAAGACAGGTCAGAAATATAAATCAAACCATCTATGCCTTCTTCCAATTCAATAAACACACCAAAATTGGTGAAGTTTCTTACAATACCTGAATGTTTAGAACCTACAGGATATTTAGTTGTGATATCGGTCCATGGGTCTGGCGTTAATTGCTTAATACCTAAGGACATTTTACGTTCCTCACGATCCATAGTTAATATTTGTGCTTCAATTTCATCACCAACGGTTACAAAATCTTGTGCACTTCTTAAATGTGTACTCCAAGACATTTCACTTACGTGAATTAATCCTTCTACACCTTCAACAACTTCAATAAACGCACCGTAATCGGCTATAACCACTACGCGGCCTTTTACTTTATCACCAACCTTAAGCTCAGTATCTAAAGCATCCCATGGATGTGCTTTTAATTGTTTAAGACCTAATTGAATACGTGTTTTTCCTTCATCAAAATCAAGGATTACCACATTTAGTTTTTGATCTAACTCAACTATTTCATTAGGATGATTAATACGAGACCAAGAAAGATCGGTAATATGTACTAAACCATCTACACCACCAAGATCAACAAACACACCATAAGATGTTATGTTTTTAACAACACCTTCTAATACTTGTCCGCGTTCTAATTGGCTTATAATTTCTTTCTTTTGTTCTTCTATATCTGCTTCGATAAGCGCTTTATGAGAAACCACTACATTTTTAAACTCATGGTTAATTTTAACCACTTTAAATTCCATAGTTTTTCCTACATAAGCATCGTAATCGCGAATAGGTTTTACATCAATTTGAGATCCTGGTAAGAAAGCTTCTATACCAAAAACATCTACAATCATACCACCTTTGGTACGACATTTCACAAAACCATTAACAATAGTTGCTTCGTCATGAGCAGTATTAACACGCTCCCAAGCTTTTATAGTTCTGGCTTTACGGTGAGATAATATTAATTGTCCGGTGCTATCTTCACGCACATCAATTAATACCTCTACTTTATCACCTACTTTAAGATCGGGATTGTAACGAAACTCGTTTAAAGATATTACACCTTCACTTTTTGCATTAATGTCTATAATGGCATCTCTATCGGAAATATGTGCCACAACACCTTCTACAACCTCATCATCTAAGGTGTCTACAAAATTTTCGGCTACTAATTTTTCGAATTCTTGAAGCTTATCATCTTCAATAGGGTCTATACCCTCTTCGTAATTGTGCCAGTTAAATTCTTCTAGAAATTTTTTGGGGTCAGACTCTTTTAATGAAACTTCCTCAGTAGGAATTTGCTCTTGAGATGCTTCAACAGTCTCTGCATTAGTAGTCTCTTCTGGAGTAACAGCTGTAGTTTCTACTACCTCTTCCTCTTTTTTTTTGCTTTTTTCAGCCATGCTGAATTAAAATTTGTATTCTGTGTCTTCTCAAAAACTTAGGGCAAACAAGCCACAGAAGTGTTTTTATAAAATAAATATCGGTCCTTTTCGTCTTTTGAAACTTGCCCGAAAAAGGTATGCAAAAGTAATACTTATATTTTGATTATCAAAGTACTTAGCCTCTCCAAACGCTCTAAGTCATTAAAAGTTGATTTTAAGTTAAAAAAAGGAAGATAGTGTTAAGTTAAGCATAAACTAAAGCACCAAGTCTTATTCTTTTTCGTTTTTGCTTTAGTATAAAAAGATTCTCGTAGCTAAGGCTATGATTACTTTTTCTCCTTTCACAAAATTCAAAAAATAATGGCGACTTATACGTCATTTTATACATAACTTAACACTAGTGCTGTCTTTTTTTATTGTTGCCAATTTTTAGCTTATGGCTTGTTATGAGAACGCTGCGCTAGCAGTGGGCCAGCTGAGGCGAAGAGCCCCTACTTTATTCAGCCCAAGTCTAGTTCTTTTTTATCTGCTTCCTGCCTCGCAGGCAGGCAGGTGTGTTAAAAAATATTAATATAGCTCGGCTATGCGCATGTTTTTTGCTTTAATCAGACAAAAAATAATGGCGACTTATACGTCATTTTATACTGAACTTAACACTAGTTTATTGATAATTACTTGTATTATGCCCAAGGTAACAATACATGGCTTCCTTTTACTTTACCTTCAGCAAGTAACTTATGTACGTCTCCTGCTTCACTTAATAGGAAAGTTCCGTCTAAAGTGGGCTTAATTTTACCTGCAGCTACCTGTTCTAAGCCCCAGTTTAAATGCTCTACATCACTTGCCATTGACCCTCTTAATTGTTTTAATCCGAAGAAAAGACTTCTTATATCAAACTTTACTTCTGGACCAGCTGTAAAACCAAAGGCTACAATTATACCTGTTGCTTTAGTCGCATTAATACTTTGTGCTAAAACATCACCACCCAAATTATCAATGGTAACATCTGCCCCTGTGCCACCTGTCCATTCTTGAACTTTAACTACCAAATCTTCATTGGTTGTATTAATTACCAAATCGGCACCAAGCGACTTGGCATATGCTGCTTTTTCATCGCTACGTACCGTTGTGGCAACCTCGGCACCTAAAGCTTTTGCAATTTGAATTTGAATACTTCCAGACCCGGAAGCACCATTTTGAATTAAAACCTTATCCCCAGCTTTATCTTCTCCAACACCTTTTACGGCATGTACACCTGTTGCAAGAGGTACTCCAAGAGTTGCAGATTCTTCTACCGTCAACCCGGTATTATCTTTTACAATAGCGTATGCAGGCACTTCCATGTATTGAACATAGGTTCCTGGAATGTGTAAACCTGGAAGACCAAAACTTGGCGCTGTTGCCGTTGGACGAATATCTAGGTGGCTTTCATCACCAGGAAATCCTGGCACTATTATTACGCGCTCTCCTTCGTTAAAACCATTTACACCTTCGCCTAATTGTGCAATCTCACCGGCTGCATCGGCACCTAATATATGTGGGAAGGGTAATTCGGACACTATTTCTCCTTTGCGAATATAATGGTCTAAAAGGTTAACACCGGATGCTAAAATTTTAACCAATACATATCCCGCCTTTGGGCTGGGAGTCTCCAATTCTTTTATCTGAAGGGTATCAAAATCTCCAAATTTTTCTATTACTGCTGCTTTCATAATCTAATATCTTTAAGTTTATTATTTATTCTATGCAAAGATCATAGGAAAGCTTAAGACAATGGTAGGTCAATCTTCCTCAAGAGTTGGCAATTTTTCCTTTAACAGAATTCTCTACTTTAAGAGAACTTTAATTCTCATAATCCCGAACAAATGAAAATTTAAACTCATGAACCACTGCCATTACGAGCCTTTCGACTGGCGCTCAAGACAGGCTAAAGAGAAACAATCTCTTGAAAATATTGTAAAGCCTTAACAGATTGCCGCGTCGTTTGTGCCGCACTGCTTGCAAAAACGTCTTTGCCAATGCAGCGCAGCGGAATGAAGCAATCTCACGAAATAGAAAATAAGGCAATAAACAAAAAGACACTTCGGCGATCCCGATAGTTATCGGGACAGGGCAGGAAAAAGGAACTAATGCCTCATGGCCATTGGCTTCTGCAAACAGATTAATCAGTAGTACCTCGTCTAAGCGACCAATTCTTTATATTTTGAAGGAGAAATACCTTCATGTTTTTTAAAAAACCGACTAAAGGCCTGTAGATCTTCATAGCCAATTTTATAGGCTATTTCCTGTACTTGCAGATCAGAATAACGCAATAAACGTCTTGCTTCCAGGGCTTTTCGTTCTTGGATATACTGCAAAGGCGTTTTGGTTCCTAATTTGGAAAAAATATTAGAAATGGTTTTAGGAGATTTGTTAAGCAAATCGGCGTATTCGGCAA
>JAESQB010000025.1 GCA_016765375.1 Flavobacteriaceae bacterium
AAGATAAAAGAGCGCATAAGAAATTTGGAGCAGGATATGTGGAAATATTAATACTAAGGTTTTAAAAATCATTAAAACTCTCATCAATCTTGATGGGAGTTTTTTATTTTTATAAGCCAAAATATATAATAGAACTTTGTGATGAGGGTCGAAACTACAATCCCGTACGTACGGGATGACGTTTTCTAAAATTCAGCATAGCATCGCTATGGTTAATTTTAAAAATGTAAAGAAATGATATATTTTACAGTAGTTCCGTTCCGTAATAAATTTTCTATTACATAATTTGGTTTTAATATGGTAGATTATATAGTTGTTGGTTTGGGCTTGGCAGGAATAAGCTTTTGTGAAACCTTAGAGGCCAATAAAAAAACCTTTGTGGTATTTGATGATGGGAAAAATCAGTCGTCATCGGTTTCGGGAGGCATGTATAATCCGGTTATTTTAAAACGTTTTAGCCTGTGTTGGGATGCTAAAGATCAACTTAAAACCGCCCTGCCTTTTTATAAAAACTTAGAACAAAAGTTAGGGGTCACTATAGATCACAAATTACCCGTTTATAGAAAATTTACCTCAGTCCAAGAACAAAACCTATGGTTTGAAGCTTCAGATAAGCCCCACTTAGAGTATTTTTTAAACCCTAAAATTCTCACCAATACCAATCCGTCAATAAATGCTAATTATGGTTTAGGAGAAGTTTTACATACAGGAATAATAAATGTAAAACTACTTATGACAGCCTATAGAAGCCACCTTCAAACCCTCAAACAAATAGTAGAGAAACCCTTTGAGTATTCTCAAGTTAAATGCACAGAAGATGGTATTGAATACGGTAATATTAAAGCCAAATATCTTGTTTTTGCCGAAGGTTTTGGCATGAAGGCAAACCCCTATTTTAATCAACTGCCTCTTGACGGGAATAAAGGGGAGCTTTTAACCATAAAAGCACCTCGTTTAAAGCTCAATGCGGTATTAAAATCATCTATTTTTATTATTCCCCTGGGCGATGCTACTTACCGCGTGGGTGCTACCTATGATTTTCATGATAAAGGCATAAATATTACAAATGCCGCTCGAGAGGCATTAGAAGAAAAGCTTTCGAAATTAATTTCTTGCGATTATGAGGTTTTAGATCATATAGCGGGTATACGGCCTACGGTAAAGGACAGGCGGCCATTGGTGGGCAGACATGCGACCTATAAAAACATAGCGGTATTAAACGGTTTAGGGACGCGTGGGGTGATGATAGGGCCTACGGTAGCCTTGGCTTTGTTTAAACATTTAGAACACGATCTTGATTTGCCTTCAGAGATAGATATCGCCCGATTTAAAACTTAGGATCACTGCCTAATCAACCAAAAATAACTTTGTAGTAACTAATTTTTTCATAAGCTAATAAACAAAAATTACTATTGTTGTTTTGTAAATTAGGAGGTCTTTTTTTTAACCCCCCCCCTTATTTGTCATCTCGAAAATTTATCGTTGAATTTGAAGTGAAATTACCGTGAAATTTTATGCTGTTTGAATTAGCCTGAGGCTAATGAGTTCATAAAATTTAGGTGATGAGCAATAAATTCAGATAAATATTCGGAAGACTAGTCCCGATAGCTATCGGGATGAAGTTTCCCTGCCTCGCCGGCAGGCAGGTGTTTTCATCAATGGAAAAAAGAAAAAGAATAAATTATTTAGTACAGGACTTCACTTGAACTGACATTTTATTCTGAAATCATGGATTCTCCTGCCTTGCCGTCAGGCAGGCGATACATTCGCCTCAGGCGGACACTCGAACTAACATTTATTCTTTTACAGCGATCATCGATATTTCAACATTGACGTATTTGGGCAAATTGGCCACTTCAACGGTTTCTCTAGCCGGTGCTGTAGCCTCTTCAAAATAATTGGAGTAAACAGCGTTTATAGATCCGAAATTAGCCATGTCACTAATAAAAATAGATGATTTTACAACATCTTCAAAACCCATCCCAGCTTCCTTAAGTACGGCCTTTAAATTTTCCATGACTCTTGTGGTTTCGGCAGTAATATTTTCGGTAATGAGCTCACCACTTGCAGGATCAATGGCCACCTGCCCTGAGGTAAATAAAGTGTTTCCACTTAATACGGCTTGACTATATGCGCCAATGGGTGCCGGTGCATGTGGAGTGTTTATTATTTTCTTCATGTTTTTTTAGTTTTATTTCTTCAATATTTAACTACCAACAATTCATAACTTATCATTTATCATTCATCAAACTACAACTGCCTATCGGGCTCTCTGTTTTTATCGTATTTTATATCACTTAATACCGATGAGCTTATGCCTATAAAGAAATACCAGGAGCTTCGTGAGCTAAAGGGTACCCAGTTAAAATTCATAGCCCAACTTTTTAGATCGCGTTGAAACCTAAATTGGGTAAAAGTAAAGCCTTTGCCAACAAAATCGTAGCCTGAAGAAACCCCAACCGACCAATTAGGAGAAAGTTCTACATTACCACTAAACATGAGTGAATGGGATGAAATTTCCTTTTCACGCCGAGAATTTCGGTAGTTTATAGTATAGGCCAATCTTAAAGTCCAAGGTATGGTATAACTATAATACCTATAAGGACCGTCGTCCTTTTTTTTGTCTTTATTGGTATTCTGCCTAAAGTTGTTTGATTCGCCAAATAGATCATCGGGTCTTCCTCCGTTTCTAAAGGTTTCGTTGGTTGATCGATCTCTATTTTCACTACCATCTCCCTTAAAATCCTTGCTGGAAAAACTGTAATTAAAACTGGTTCTAAAGTTGGTTAGCCTAAACAAGCCACCGCCATTATTAATGTTTAATTTATTAATTTTCCTATTGTTATTGTCTAAGGCGTAGGGGTCTAGAGTACCTCCAAAATTAATATCCAGTTTTTCAAGTATGGGGATGCTGCCTCTAAAGTTTATGGGACTTAGCTTTAAGGAGTCGGCAGCAAAATTATATGAGGTAGAAAAATTGAGATTGTTTAGGAGTTTTATTTTCTTAGGCTCTGTAGCCGTGCTGTCTTTTGAGCGTACCTTGGCCTCAATGGTATTGCTTACATTAAAGCTCATACTGCTGGAAAAGTCACGTTGCGGGGCTCCAAATAAAGTGTTTTGAAACCTTGAGTATTCTATGATTTCGGTTTCATCGGGTGTGCCGGCAACATTGGCAATATAATCGTCATAAAATTGCTCGAAACCGGGATTGATACCATAGCTTAAAGTGGGTCTGATAACATGACGGATGGCTTGTATTTTTTTATCATCCCCAAAATTAAACATCCCATAAATGGTGGTACCTATACTTGCCGACAGGTTATAAGTTCTATAAGAGTCAAAGCCATTAACAGTATCTTGTACAAAAGTGGCCAGTCCATCGTTAAGGTCTGCATCTCTTCTTTTGAAGGTTTTTAAAACCCAGGTTTCTTGAAAATTAGAATTGAGGCTGGCACTTAAATAATTAAAAATTTTAAAGTTGGTTGAAATGGGGATGCTATGTCTTGCGCCAAAGCGAGCTTCTTTAAACATTTCGGGTTTAAAGAATAAAGAATCTGTGGTTGTAAAACTGTTTTGGGCTTGCAGGTCGTATTGTAAATTAATATTTTGAATAATACCTTTCTTTGGGCTTCCATTTTTTGGTGCAAAGGGATATATCCTTGAGACACTGGCCGTTAAATTAGGCAGGGTCATGTTTATTTGCTGGGTATTGGTGTTTTGCGAATGCGTGGCAGCCAAATTTATGTTTACCTGCGGATCACCCTCAAAGGTTTTTGAATAGGAT
>JAESQB010000248.1 GCA_016765375.1 Flavobacteriaceae bacterium
GATTTTTATACCGCGTCAGCACATAAAATGTGTGGTCCTACTGGTATTGGTATTTTATATGGAAAAGAAAAATGGCTCGAAAAACTACCTCCCTATCAAGGAGGAGGGGAAATGATTAAAGAAGTAACTTTTGAAAAGACCACCTATGCCGAATTACCTCATAAATTTGAAGCCGGAACACCTAATATTTCAGGAGGTATAGCCTTTGGTGCAGCCATAGATTACTTAAACAATATAGGCTTTGATGCCATAGAAAAGTACGAGAAGGAGTTACTAAACTATGCCACCAAGCAGCTTTTAAGCATAGAGGGGTTGAAAATATTTGGCAATGCCACTGAAAAAGTCGCCCTTATCTCTTTTAATATTGAGAACATACACCCCTATGATATTGGCAGCATAGTAGACAAGCTGGGCATAGCGGTTAGAACAGGGCACCATTGCGCGCAACCCATCATGGATTTTTATGAAATTCCGGGAACCGTTAGGGCGTCATTCTCCTTTTATAATACAAAAGAAGAAATTGATGTCTTAGTGGAAGGTCTTAAAAAAGCCAAAACCATGCTGTTATAAATTAAATACAATTTACCATGAGCATAAACGAGATACAAAACGAAATAATAGAAGAGTTTTCTTTTTTTGAAGACTGGATGCAGCGTTATGAATACATGATTGAACTGGGTAAAAACTTACCACTTATCAACTCGGAATATAAAACTGAGGATTATACTATAAAAGGTTGCCAATCTAAAGTGTGGCTGCACTCCAGTTTAGAAGAGGGAAGGGTTGTTTTTACCGCAGACAGTGATGCCATTATTACAAAAGGGTTGATTGCCATCCTCATCCGTTCCTTTTCAAACCAAAGCCCGGAAGCAATATTAAGTGCAAATACCGCTTTTATTGATCAAATAGGCCTAAAAGAGCACTTATCACCAACTCGGGCAAACGGCCTGGTATCTATGATAAAACAATTAAAACTTTACGCTTTAGCATATCAAACCCAATTATAATAATAATAAATACATGAAAGAAAATACTGAAATCAACACCACAGAATTGGGCGAAAAAATTGTTCGCGTAATAAAAACGATTTACGATCCGGAAATTCCCGTTGACATTTATGAACTTGGACTTATTTACGATGTTATGGTGAATACCGATCATGAAGTTAAAATATTAATGACCCTTACCACCCCAAATTGCCCTGTTGCCGAAACACTGCCTTTAGAGGTTGAAGAAAAAGTGAAGTCGATAAAATCGGTTAAAGACGCCGAAGTGGAAATAACTTTCGACCCACCTTGGACTCAAGAACTTATGAGTGATGAAGCCAAGCTGGAACTGGGCATGTTATAATTATGAGCAAAGACATTATAAATAGAGTTTCTGACAGCAAGTTAAAAACAATAGACTTGGAGGATTTTTACCCACCAGGACAACGTGTTGTTTTAGACATTTCTATTTGGCTTAGAGGTGGTATCGTTTTACATGAAAAAGAATTCCGAGCTCACCTTGACCATGTTCCCTGGGCAGACTACCAAGACGCTTATGTTGCTCTATGCTGTAGTTCCGATGCTATTATTCCAGCATGGGCCTATATGTTGGTCGCAACTAAGCTTAATGCATTTGCGAAAACTGTGGTTATAGGGTCCCTAGAAGCTCTCGAAACCCAACTTTTTACTCAAATACTTTCTTCGTTTGACGTATCACCCTATAAAGATAAACCCGTTATAATAAAGGGATGTGCCGATAAGGCCATACCGCCTAATGCCTACCTTTTACTGATCAACAAATTACAAACTCATGTAAAAAGCCTGATGTACGGTGAGGCCTGTTCTTCGGTGCCTTTGTATAAAAAGCCGCGTTTGTCCTAGTTCTAAAGCCTCGCGGGTCGCTTTTCTCTATGATTTGGGTTCGTTTTCAAACCAAGCTCATGTTTTTTTAGAAATTTGTTTTTCTATTAAATCGAGAAGTTGAGCCATGGTTTCTATTTTTTTTCGATATTTAGATTGAATTTTTTTGATGAAATTTTCTTTTATGTCTTTTAAAGACACATGAGATGAAACTTTATTACACGTGTAAAAAATTATTCTTCGGTATATTCTGGGTATAAGAATCGATTATACGGAAATCTGGTAATATGATATTCACGAACACGACTATAGACAGCGCTTTTAAATTCTTCTAGATTTACTTTTTCTAATGCCGAAATAAATAAAGCCTCACCCTTCACAGCATTCATCCACGTTTTTTTCCATTCTTTAAGGGTGTAGTGGGCTTTTGTTTTGGGGGTTTCCAGATCGTCTTCATCGATGTGTTCGGGAACATAGGCGTCTATTTTATTAAACACCATGAGCACAGGCTTGTCGGCACATTTTATTTCGTCTAAAATTAAATTTACAGAAGCAATATGTTCTTCAAACGAAGGGTGAGAGATATCCACAACATGGAGCAGCAGATCGGCTTCACGCACTTCATCTAAAGTACTTTTAAAAGACTCGACCAATTGAGTAGGTAATTTTCTAATAAACCCTACGGTATCACTCATCAAAAAAGGAAGGTTTTTAATCACAACCTTTCTAACGGTAGTATCTAATGTAGCAAAAAGTTTGTTTTCGGCAAAAACTTCCGACTTACTGATAACGTTCATCAAAGTAGATTTTCCCACATTGGTATAACCCACTAAAGCCACTCTTATTAAGGCGCCTCGATTGCCGCGTTGGACAGCCATTTGCTTATCAATGGTTTTTATTTTTTTCTTAAGCAAGGCTATGCGATCTCTTACTATTCGTCTGTCGGTTTCTATTTCGGTTTCCCCTGGACCTCGCATGCCTATTCCCCCTCGTTGACGTTCAAGGTGGGTCCATAATCCCGTAAGGCGGGGCAGTAAATATTGGTATTGGGCCAATTCTACCTGTGTTCGGGCATAACTGGTTTGTGCGCGTTGGGCAAATATGTCTAGAATTAAATTGGTGCGATCAATGATCTTACAGCGCAATATCTTTTCAATATTTTTTTGCTGTGCTGGTGTTAATTCGTCATCAAAAATAGCAACGCCAATATCATTATCCTCAACAAAATTAAGGACTTCTTCCATTTTTCCTGTTCCAAGAAAAGTCTTGGGATTAGGCTTTTCCATTTTTTGAACAAAACGTTTTGCCACTTCACCACCGGCCGTATAGGTTAAAAACTCGAGCTCGTCAAGATACTCTTTGCTTTTCTCTTCATCTTGCCCCTTTGTGATTACACCTATTAAAACAGTTTTTTCGTAATCGATTTTTGCATTTTCTAGCATAAGTATTTAATAATGTACAAAGTTACACAAATGATTATTGGATTTTAGTAAATTAAGCCTTCATTAGAGGCTTCGTCCCTTATAAATATTGCCATGTTAAAAAAGAAGGCAAAAGTTTATACGCTATAGGATTTTACAATCTTAAAAACCTTTTTGAGATAAGGTCCTAATAATGTCTTTATATAATCTCGTTTATTTTGCTATATTTGATAGCATAATTAAAAAACACATAATCATGTATCCTCACATACAATCTCTACATTCTTATTGGGCCTATTTGGTCGTATTTGTAATGGTTTTGGCGACCATTAATGCCTTAGTTGGCCTTTTGGGTAAAAAAGGTTTTAAA
>JAESQB010000249.1 GCA_016765375.1 Flavobacteriaceae bacterium
AAAACACCTCTTTATGTGTTGACGCCGTTATTTTCACATTAGTACGTTCCAGTTTGGCATCACTCATTTGCGAGGCTATGGTACGTTTCCAGATAAGTTGATACAAACGGGCTTGATCGCGGTCTGTATCAACAGTTTGCCTGCTCATATCTGTAGGCCTAATAGCCTCGTGTGCTTCTTGAGCCCCCTTTTTTCCTTTATAAGCTCTAGGTTGGCTGTATGAATCGCCATATAATTCAGAAATAGCATTTTGAGCGCCATTTTTAGCTTCATTTGAAAGGTTTACACTATCGGTACGCATATAGGTAATGAGTCCGGCTTCGTATAAACGCTGTGCCATAGTCATAGTCTTACTTACCGAAAAATACAATTTTCGAGAAGCTTCTTGTTGTAAGGTTGACGTTGTAAACGGTGGTGAAGGTGATTTTTTTGCCGGTTTTTTAGCCAGATCCGACACTTTAAACTCAGCTCCAATATTCTGTTCCAGAAATTGCGCCGCCAATGCTTTAGTCTCAAAACCTTTAGCCAATTTTGCTTTAAACCCTTTTTGATTATTATTGATGAATTCGGCCTCTATCTTATAAGAGACTTGCGTTTTAAAATTTTGAATTTCGCGCTCTTTCTCAACTATTAAACGCACCGAAACCGATTGCACCCTACCAGCCGATAAACCCCCTTTTACTTTTTTCCAAAGTACCGGAGATAACTGATATCCTACCAGCCTATCAAGCACTCTTCTGGCCTGTTGTGCATTTACTAAATTATAATCTATCTGCCTAGGATTTTCAATGGCTTTTAGTATTGCTGTTTTGGTTATTTCATGAAACACAATGCGTTTGGTTTGGGCTTCTTTTAAATTTAAAGCCTCTGATAAATGCCAGGCAATGGCTTCTCCCTCTCGATCCTCATCACTTGCTAACCATACCATATCGGCATTTTTCGCCAATGCTTTTAGCTCTCTTACTAGCTTCTTCTTATCTGAAGGAATAATATATTTTGGTTTAAAATCCCCGTCTACATCAACCCCCAATTCATTTGAAGGCAAATCGGCTATATGACCAAAACTAGAGGCTACTTTAAAGGATTTTCCTAAAAATTTTTCTATTGTTTTGGCTTTCGCAGGGGACTCTACAATCACTAAATTCTTCGCCATATTACGTGTTCTTTGGGATACAAAAGTATGGGATTTTTTTTTATTTGCATGTGATCACTTAAAATAGAATGACTTTTATAAAAAAATGCTTAAAAAGTATTGTGCTGACAATCTGTCATATATTTTAAAGATTTTGTATCTTTGCATACTTATTGACCCTCAGAAAAGGGAATTTATAATATGGAAAAAATAATAGACGAAAACAAGCAAGGACAAGCTTTTGTCATAGAAAGCAAAAGCAAAAGCACTCGCAAATTATTTCTAGAAAGCTACGGATGTCAGATGAATTTTAGCGATAGTGAAATCGTAGCTTCTATTCTAGCTAAAGAAGGTTTTAGCACCACTCAAAATTTAGAAGATGCCGATTTGGTTTTGGTTAACACCTGCTCCATTAGAGATAAGGCAGAACAAACTATACGAAAACGTCTCGAAAAATACAATGCTGTAAAACGCATCAATACCGGAATGAAAGTAGGGGTATTAGGCTGTATGGCAGAACGGCTCAAGAAAAAATTCTTAGAAGAAGAGAAAATTGTAGATCTGGTTGTAGGTCCCGATGCTTATAAAGACTTACCTAATCTCATTAAAGAAGTTGATGCAGGAAGAGAAGCCGTAAACGTTATTTTATCTAAAGATGAAACCTACGGCGACATTGCCCCGGTACGTTTAGGCGGCAATGGTGTTAGTGCCTTTGTGTCTATAACCCGAGGTTGCGATAATATGTGTACCTTTTGCGTGGTACCCTTTACCAGAGGGCGAGAACGAAGCAGAGCCCCAGAAAGCATTTTAAATGAGATTAAGGATTTGTCCGAAAAAGGTTATAAAGAGGTAACTTTATTAGGGCAAAACGTAGACAGTTATTTGTGGTACGGCGGAGGTTTAAAGAAAAATTTTAAAGAAGCCTCTGAGATTCAAAAAGCCACAGCCACAAATTTTTCAGAATTATTAGCCATGGTAGCCCAGGCAGAACCTAAAATGCGGTTTCGCTTTTCAACCTCAAACCCGCAAGACATGACCTTGGAGGTATTGCACACCATGTCTGAATACTCCAATATTTGCAATTACATTCATCTGCCAGTACAGAGCGGCAGTACTCGAATTTTAACTGAAATGAATCGCCAACATACGCGAGAAGAATACAAAAGCCTTATAGATAATGTTCGCAGTATCATTCCAGATTGTGCTATTTCACAAGACATGATTACGGGGTTTCCAACAGAAACCGAAGCCGATCATAAAGATACCCTTAGCCTAATGGAATACGTAAAATACGACTTTGGTTTTATGTTTATGTATTCTGAAAGACCAGGAACTATGGCTGCAAGAAAGCTAGAAGACGATGTTCCTCTAGACATAAAAAAGAGACGCCTTACCGAAATTGTAAGCGCTCAACGAAAACACAGCGCATACAGAACAAAACAGTATATAGGGGAAACCGTTGAAGTACTCATCGAAAAGCAATCGAAAAAAAGTGATGCTCATTGGAGTGGAAGAACCCCTCAAAATACCGTAGCGGTCTTCCCAAAAGAAGGCTATAAAGTGGGCGATTTTGTAAATGTAAAAATTGCATCCTCAACCAGTGCTACTCTAATTGGAGAAGCGCTTGGGTATTCGGTTAATAATTAGAAGTTAGAAAAAAGAAAACAGACTTGTGGTTAATGACTATGAATTTAAAACGAAAATCAACTTAACCCTTCTGCCTTTTGGCTAATGACTAGTGGCTAATTTTAGATAAAAAAACAAAAAAGTCTTGGCTCTATGAGTCTTGGCTCTTGAATCAAAAAATATGGAATCTGTACAAGCAATAAAACAACGTTTTGGTATTATCGGAAACGATAATAAGCTAAACCGCACCATTGAAGAAGCCATTAGGGTTGCTCCCACAGACATATCGGTCTTGGTTACCGGGGAAAGTGGTGTGGGCAAGGAGAGTATTCCCAAAATTATACATTCCCTTTCCCACAGGAAGCATGGCAGATATATAGCTGTAAATTGTGGCGCCATTCCAGAAGGCACCATAGACAGTGAGCTTTTTGGCCATGAAAAAGGTGCTTTTACAGGGGCTACCTCAACCAGAAGTGGCTATTTTGAAGTGGCCGATGGAGGTACCATTTTTCTAGATGAAGTAGGCGAACTTCCCCTTCCTACCCAAGTACGTTTGTTACGCGTTTTAGAAATTGGCGAATTTTTAAAAGTAGGTTCTTCAAAAATTCAAAAAACAGATGTTCGTATAGTGGCCGCCACCAATGTTAATCTGGATGATGCTATTTCACAGGGCAGGTTTAGAGAAGATCTCTATTACCGTTTGAGTACCGTAGAAATTAATTTGCCACCTCTTAGAAATCGTCCCGACGATATACATTTACTCTTTCGAAAATTTGCTTCTGATTTTGCTCAAAAATATAAAATGCCCACCATCCGTTTAGACGAACAAGCCACAATTTTACTCCTAAAATACAGATGGGGTGGCAATGTGAGGCAATTGCGAAATGTTGCCGAACAAATTTCAGTGCTCGAACAAAACAGAAACATAAGTTACGAGACTATAAAAGGATACCTGCCCAATGTAGGCAGTAATTTACCCGCTGTAATTGGTGCTAAAAAAGCCAGCAGCGACTTTAGTACAGAAAGAGAAATTCTCTATAAGGTATTATTTGATATGCAACGGGATGTTAACGATTTAAAAAAACTCACAAAAGAATTGCTCAATACCGATGCCGGAAAAGTGAGGAAAGAAAACACCCATCTTATCGAGAAAATTTACGCGCCACAAGAAGAGGCACAAGAAACACTACCGGCTACACTTTCTCAAGATGATATTGAAGTGTTAACCATTGATGAAACGCCTGGAACACCCCTTGAAAATTCACAAGACAAATACGCTTTTGCCGAAGAAATACAAGAAGAAGAAACCCTTTCTTTACACGAAAAAGAACTGGAACTCATTAAAAAATCCTTAGAAAAAAACCAAGGCAAACGAAAATTGGCGGCAAAAGAATTGGGCATTTCCGAACGTACCCTTTATCGTAAAATAAAGCAGTATAATCTGTAAAGAAATAGAAACTAGAGGCTAGAATTTAGAAGCTAGATGTTGAAGGTTAGAAGTTGAAATTTAGAAATAAGAAGTAGACAGCAGACAGAAAAAAGTTAAACTATTAAATTGTATATCAATATCGTTTAGTTAAGGGGGATTTAATATTCTCATTTTAT
>JAESQB010000250.1 GCA_016765375.1 Flavobacteriaceae bacterium
ATATTTAAACAAAAATACATTCATTGGTTGGCAAGTTATGACCGAAAATCAAAAAGTGAAAAGCGGAAAGTAAAGAGGGAACTGAAAAGAGAAAAAAATAAAAGTTGATGTGGAATTAAACAATAAAAAGAAGCACTAAGCACAACAAAGGCTAAAATTCATTGCGGCTGATTTTCCACTCTCCTACGCTTAGGCGAGCAAAGGCGAAAAATCACTACAAAAAAACAGCACTAACAATAAGATTTTACAAAGTGCAATGCCCTGGTTTCGTTATAATAGACATTATTCTTAGCATAAAAACCAACATGACCGCCGTATTGGGGCATTTCTAAAAACAAATTGGCATTGGCTTTTGCTTCGCGAATGGGGTAACATGCAGGCGATAAAAAAGAATCGTTAATGGCATTAATAATTAATGTTGGAATGGTAATGGCTCCCAGAAACTGAAGGCTGCTGGATTTCTTATAATAATCCAATGCATCTTTAAAACCATGTGCTTTCGAGGTATATACATCGTCAAAATCTTTAAGGTTTTTAATGCTATTTAAATCGGCATGGCTCACTTTATCTGGAAACTGAGCTTGCTTCAGCTTAAGCTTTCCTATTAAATGCCGCTTAAACCTATTGGCATATAAAACGTTTTTAAATTTAAGAAGCTCTAACATCGAACCGTATAAATTACAAGGCGCCGATACGGCAATGGCACCCTTAATTTGACTTGGTATAGCATGATGCGCCCCTAAGTACTTTAAAACGACATTGCCTCCAAGGCTAAAGCCATTTAAGTATATTTCGGTATACGGCTTTGTTTTAATAATATGCTTTACAACCTCTTCTAAATCTTCAGATACGCCCGAATGGTAAGACCGGTATTTTAAGTTGTCTTCACCACTACAGCCTCTAAAATTTATACATACGGCATCTATCCCCACTTGATTAAACGTTTTTACCGCACCCAACATATAAGGGCGTTGTGCATTGCCTTCCAAACCATGTAGGATAATAACCAGTTTATTATTATTTGGTTTGCAAAAGCTCCAATCCAAATCTAAAAAATCGCCATCGCTTAGTGTTATACGTTCTTGCTGCTGTTTAACATCGTTAACGCGTCTTGCCAAGCCCGAATAAACCGTAGAGATAAAACTACTTTTAAATCGGTTTGGCGGGCAGTATGTAGATGTTAAAATTGGCATTTTCTTTTTTATTTAAGGAGCAAAAATAGTCAGTTTATTGCTAATGAAGCAAACCTATTATTATTTAAAAAAATTTAGATTGTTTAAAGGTCATTTTTTACTCAATCGCCTTTGTCTCCACCTCAATACGGTTATGCAGCGTGCGATGCACTGGGCATCTGTCTGCAATTTCCATCAAACGGTTTCGCTGTTTAGCATCCAGATCGCCTTTTAATTCAATTTCACGCTCAATAAGGTCGATCATAGCCTTAGGGTTGTTGCAATCGCTGCAATCCTCGGCATATTGCTTGCTGTGATTAAGATGTACATTAACCTCAGTTAAATCCCATTGTTTTCTCTGGGCATACATGCGCAAGGTCATGGCCGTACAAGTACCTAAGGAAGCCAGTAAAAGATCGTAAGGCGAAGGCCCATAATCGTTTCCGCCTACGCTTTCAGGCTCATCGGCAATAAAGGTGTGTTTTCCGGCCACCACATCGGTGGTAAACCCTTCGGCTCCTAAATGCACCACCACACTTTTTGTTGATTTTAAAGCTTTCTTTTCAGGAAAGTCTATATAACGGCTCGCCCAGCTGGAAATCATATCACCAACATACAAACTGTCTTCTTTATCACTCAACAAATGGTCTGCCCCATTTAGGGAAACAAAACTTTTAGGATGCATGGCGGCAGCGTAAATCTCTCCGGCATTTTCTATGCCTACGGTGGTATCTTGAGGTGAATGCATAATGAGCAAAGGTTTTCTCAAGGCCTTTACCGTTTTAGGCATATTTTTACCCGAGATATCATCTATAAATTGTTTTTTTATGGTAAAGCTTCTACCTCCAATCAGCAGTTTTGCCAATCCCGTGGTTTCAATTTCATCGATACTGCTTTTAAAGAGGTGTTGCACATGCTGCGGTGCCGAAGGTGCGCCTATGGTTGCAACAGCCTCAATCGAAGGCATTAACTTAGCCGCAAAAATCACAGCAGCCCCACCTAAGGAATGCCCTACCAATAGTTTTGGCGCTTCCAGTTCGCGTTCCATAAACTGTATGGCAGCAACCAAGTCTTGAATATTAGACGAAAAATTAGTGTCTTCAAAATCGCCTTCACTTTCTCCCTAGCCCGTAAAATCAAAACGCAAAACGCCAAAACCTTTTTGGGTAAGGGCTCGTGAAATATTCCGGACCGCTGTTAAATTTTTATTACAGGTAAAACAATGGGCGAAAATGGCATAGGCTTCGGGATCTTGGTGAGCGGGTAATTCTAAACGGGCAGCTAGTTTTTCACCATCGGCGTTTTCGAAGAAAAGTCTTTTTGAAGGCATAGGAACATTTTTTTAAATAAATAAAATATAAGTAGTATTAAAGGTCTTCTAATATAGACAATGCTTACAGAAACCTCAAAAAATGAAAGCGCTTTTGATGTTTTTCTTCTAAAATAAACTGTTTTAAACTTTAAACAGGAAAATACTACTGTTTATTTTTAACAGCCTCCAAAATCCATTGTAAGGGTGCATCTATCCCTTCTTTATAGTCGTCCCATTGGGGTTTGATATGTACATCGGGTAAGATACCTTGTCCCAGCAGGGTGCTATCCTTGGTATGCTGATAACGAAAGATCCTTTTGGAATACATGACATAAGTTTTAGAATGAGGCAAGAGAAAACTCTCGGTATCCTGATAATCGTTTGGATTAGAACCAGTGGGCTCACCCACCAGTTTTGCATGGAGTAATTCTTGAAAATCGGACGTATTGCTCATGCCTGCCGAGTAGGTATAGCGGCCCGTGAGGACATATACGCCATTTAAAAAATCGAGATGATCGGTTATCGTGAGTATTTTTGCCAAAATATGACCTATAAATGAATTGCCACCGCCATTGTCTCTTAGATCAATAATGATGTTTTGAGTGTTGTGTTTTATAAGTTCTCTTACCAAGGCGATACTAAAACGCTTCATGGTCAATCTGGAAGGGTAGCTTGAAAAATTGATATAGCCTACCGTTTTATCTTTATCCGCTTGAAACCATAAGCCAGGTATTTTCAATACAGCATCATTGTATTGAAAAGGACTCTTAAATGTAATCTTAGCAGTTAGTGAATTAGAGTATTCATTATTAGAAATGGTTTTTAATGTGACTGTTTTTTCTGTTTGGTCATTCAATAAAAATGTAAATTGAGCCTCATCAGCCTTCCTAGTAATCTTTAAAGTATACAGCAGCTTCCCGTATTTTATATACCGTGCCACCCGTTCTTTTTCAGAATAGTCATTGTTTACATTTTGAGCCACTTTTTTTATTTCTGAATAAATCTCATTAATGGGTTTTCCATCAATACTCAAAAGTTTAGCGCCTAATATTTCTTTTTGAGTGTCCGTAGTTTTTAAAACCCGAATTTCATCTTCTTCAAAAACAAAAAAACCAAAAGGATAACTTTTATAAAAATCGTTAGCCGTAAATGTCCCGGTATGGCTGTCATTAAACGAACGGGTTATTTTCATGAGTTCTACAAAAATGGCATCATCCGAAAGTTCGGAGAGCTTGCTTTTTAATACCGAAATGCTTTTATACGTTTCGGCTTTAGACGTGCTATGATATAAATTGATATGCTTTTCTTCCAAGGTCTTGATATAGTGATTTATATCTTCTTCCCAAAGCGCAGGCGACATGGTTTGATTGACAGGAACTTCATTTTTACAACTCAAAAATGCTATGAAAAGAAGGCTAACACCTAAATAATATATTGGTTTTTTCATGTTCTTAATTATTGTTTTAGAAATTACATGTAAACTTTGATAATTAAAAAAGTTATTCCTCTAAAATTTAATACCTTTTTTAATTATGTCGGTTTCATTTTTTAGAAGTAATAAGAGATTAAAGCATTCGAGAAACTTGCCACTACAATACCTAAAGTAAAAGCAAAAAGTGTTTTTGAAAAGGTCATGGTTTTTATTTTAAACCAATTGGCATAGGCCATTACTAAAGCCAAAATTCCGAAGATCAAAAGCAGGTAAAACGTTGTATCGGTGAGACTGGTGATGCTATAAATTTCGGCATTCGTATAAACTTCCATCAGACTGGCAATTCCAAAGAAGCTGAGAAAAAAATTGGCTTTTCGCGAACGCAATAATACCAACAGTCCTGCTAAGGCCAACAAACCAAAAATAACCCAAGAGGTTATATAGAGCAACATACTAAAGTCCCAATATCGGCCTGAGCTTACTTTAATTTGATCTAGCCCCAGACGTTTATTTTCTAAAACCATTAAGAATACAGCAACTAACAAAAAGATGAGTCCTGTATAGGTGTTTTTATTTAAGAGGTGTTTCATGTTTTTTTTTATTAATCTTACAAGCCCGCCTTAGGCAGACTTGCAGAATGGGGTGTTTATTAAACCTACAAGGTAAAAAAAAACCTTGCAGGTTGGTTATTTCGGTAAATAACAGCCTATTTAAAAGCCGAATCGCTCTAATTGACCTAGGCGAACTAATTATGAAGTCGTGCTTTATAAATAAAGACGTAACAATCAAACATATGGTTGCCTGAGCTAAAAATAATAAATTGGACTTAGCCCTCCAAGTAAGTTTAAGGGCATTTCTAAAGGTAGCGTCTTAATCTGGTGCAATACAACAGCCTTCGTGCCCCATAACACTGGTATTGGGGATGTTTCCTTCTAAGCGGTTGCTATAAAACTGGGGATCTTTTTTGTAGAGATCCATACAGTGAGGACAATGGCAGAAATAGACATCCTGCCCTTCTACTGTTAATTGGGTGGCCCATTGTTTTGGTTTTTCTGCCAAACAGGTGGGACACGCGATCAAATCGTCAGTTTGTTCGAGGTATTTGTCAGGATTGGCCTGAAATAAGTTAGTACAGCCATCACAACAGAAGTATAGGGTTTCTCCTTTATAAGTACTGGTACTGGCCTTTGCTTTAGGAATGCCTAATCGCACTAAAGAGCAACCACATGTAGGGCAAATTAATGTTTTCATATTTTTAAGATTTCGCTCTTACAGAGATTTTTTCTAACTTCTAACTTCTAAATTCCAATTTAAATCGCGCAACAACTCAGTTGTTTTACATCTTTATTAAAGGTAATGGCCGCTAATTTAATACCTTCGGAAAGGGTTAGGTAAGGATAGAAAGTATCTGCCAAGTCTTGTATAGTCAATTTGGCTTTAATAGCAAGACTGGCTTGCATAAT
>JAESQB010000251.1 GCA_016765375.1 Flavobacteriaceae bacterium
AGCATAGACAGCTAATACAAAAAGTATGATTTCAATATTTGTAATCATAAATTGTTGGACTGCCCACATACTTAAATCCTCTCTTAACCTACCTGTTATTTTGCTCCATCGATAATGGCTTGGAATAAAAAACCCATTAATATACATGTAGAAATATTCCAAACAAAATGAAACAAATTGAATAAATAAAATATTGATAAAAATGTACGATGTGATTTTAAATATTTTCATTTTAATCATCTAAATATTTCTTTTTTTTCCTCGCTACCGCACGAATCCTTTCGTGTGGTAAATTAACCAAATGTCCGAAAAATAATAATATTTTCTAATAAGCCTTTCTCTCCTGCACAATCAGACTATAATTATTCTTCAATTCAAAAATACCTTTTGAACCAGATGGGAGTAAATTTAAATTTTTATTCTTCTAAAAAAAAACTTTTTATTTTAAACAAATATTTTATTTATCATAATTATTTGATTATCAGTATATGTAATTTCTTGGCACGACCTTTGTATTCTGCTAATCGAACCTAAAAATTAAAGCCTTATGAAAAAGATAGTACTCACTCTCATCGGATTATTTATCCTTACAATAGCCACAAAAGCTTCAGAAAAAACAGTAGCCAATACTATAACTACTTATAAGGATTATGCCCATTCATTTACTTTTGTGGTGAGTGATGTCGAGTTTTCGGTTTTTCAAGATGGACGATTTGATTTTGTTCATTTAGGCCATCAATCCTCTTCCGGGCTTTATATAAATACCCCCATTATAAACATAAGTTTTAACTCGGGTTATAATTACGATGCCTATGTACAGTATGACGATTATGGTGCTATCATTCAAATAGAAGATGTACCCATCTATTACGATTATTATGGTCGAATTAGTAAGGCTGGAAACATAAGTATTAAATATCACCATAATCGAATTTCAAGAATAGGAAGTCTATATGCGTATTACGACCATCATGGGAATTACAGCCATCACTCCGGTTATATTAATTACACAAACAGGCACTATGTGTATAGATCCTGGCACAGTAATTATATAATACCCTTAGCGAGCCATTGTGTGGTATATCAAAAACCTTATAGAAGGTATTACAGCCCCATACGCTATAGCTATACATCACATAGACGCTATTACAAACCAGATCATCATTATAGTTATTCCAACAGCAGGAGAGATTTCTATAGACCGGGTAGTCGTACTCATCATTTGAAGGGTAACACTGCTTTAAAAAAAGACTATAGGGCCGGTAGAAGAACATCTCAAAGGATAAGCCGAAATGATAAATCGTATTTATCAAAACGAAACTCATCCGATGGAATTAGAACCATAGAGCGAAGAAGCAACAATGCTTCAAGAGATCTGGCAAGTAGAAAAAGAGCGATCACTAGAAATGAGTCTAAGCTTTATAGTTCAAAAAGAACTGTTTCTAGCCCAAGATCAAACACTGTAAGAAAGCGAAGTGTAAACAATTTCAATAAAGAACGTCTAAATAGAAGTAAAAGGTCAATAACAAATAGGAGTCAAACTAAAACCTATAGATCAAAATCTACAAAGCCCTTGACTAAAAGAAGTTCTTCTAAATCAAAAAACAGAAGTAGCCATGCAAGGGGCAGATTAAATAAGCTCTAAGCTTATTAAAATATAAAAAACATTTAACTTTTTTGGTTGGTTAGTTAGTTTGAAATCCCCAAGTATTTTTATAATGCTTTGGGGATTTCTTTTTATCCTAAAATATGTAACAACCTGATTTAGATGTAAGAAATCATTGTCAATTCGAGTGGTTTTTCGCAACAGAGTGTAGAAAAATTGTATCGAGAATAAATGATTTCAAAACAAAATGTATGTTCTCGATAGATACGCCTGAGGCGGACAGTCTTTGCGAGCCCAACGCAGTGAAGCAGCTTGTCCCGATGGCTATCGGGAAGGAAATTTTATGAAGTGTAGTTATTAAACACTCAACAGATTACTTCCCCGCATTAGGCGGGGCAGGCAGTCGTACCTCCTTCGTAAAGACGTTATTCCTGCCTGCGGCTCGCAGGTTCATACGTTGATTTTAAGAAACCACCTCAATCACTTTTGCTAAAGTCTTGCTTAATGCCCTCCTACTGTATTGCTCAACATGCTTAGAGCGCACTTCCAAAGACTCACCCTTTAGATATGTATTGAAGTAGTTTAACAGTATTTTTTTTAGAGCATCCTTTTCTGAATAATTAAAAAAATGACCCGCTTCAGTAGTTTTTAAAATGGGTGCCACATCGCTTCCTTCCGGCCCTATAGCCAATACAGGCCTTTTGGCTGCCAAATATTCAAATAACTTTCCTGGAATTATTGCACGTGTATGCGGACTATCAATTTCAACCAGCAAAAGTAATTGGGCACTTAATTGGTATTTCAGAGCCTCTTTATGCGACACATAACCTTTAATAGAAATATAATTTTCTAATTGGTATTGGCTTATACTATTTAAAACTTCCTCACTAACAGCACCAACTAAGTTTAATATAAAATGTTTTTTAAACGCTTGGTTTTCTGTGATCAGTTCTAAAAGAACCTGCCACAGTATTTCAGGGTTTCGCTCGCTTAAAAAAGAGCCTATATGGGCTATAGTAAAGGTGGAATCTACCGGTTGTTTTGGCATTTTTTCAATATCAAAACCATTGGTAATAACTTCGATAGGCTGATTGGTTAGTTCTTTAAACTCGGTTTTGGTTCTGGGGCTGGTTACCAATATATAATCGGCAGTATTAAGCACCTGCTTTTCTAAATCCTTATGTTTTTGTTGAGAACGCTTACTAAGTTTAAGAGATTTATGATATGCAATGGTGGTCCAAGGATCTCTAAAATCGGCTATCCATTTAACCGGCAATTGTTTTTTAAGATCCAAACCAATAAGATGCATACTATGCGGAGGCCCCGTCGTGATGACGACATCGATGGCATTATTTTTTAAATATTCTTTTAAATAGCTAACCGATGGTTTCACCCAAGCCTTTCGCGCATCGGGAATAAATAAATTGCCCGCACCCATAATAACATACGCTCTAGCCAACTTTGCTTTTGTTTAGAGATAATGCCTCTACTCATTTGTATAGTTCCCTTTTTTGAAAACATACCTGCCCAACGGTAAGGTTCATTAATGGGCAGCTTTAAAAACTCAACATTTTCGGGCACTTCACTTATGAGGCTGTCATCTTTTAAAGGGTAATGTGGATTTTCTGGAATATAAACTATAGGGTTCACCGAAAACTCTGGCAGATACTTTACAAATTTCAACCAACGTTGCACTCCAGGTCCTCCTGCAGGAGGCCAATAATATGTTATGATGAGTACTTTTTTCAAAAATACTATAGGTTTTGTTTTCTTATTCTAAAATACACAATCCCAAGCAGGATCAACAAAAACCCTATGGAACTTCCTAGCGCAATGGTGCTTCCCAAACGTACTACCTTGGGTTCAAATTTAAATTCTACGGTATGGTCACCTTTAGGTATCGTTAAAGCACGTAACACATAATTAGCTCTTAAATGCTTTACTTGTTTTCCATCGATATAGGCATTCCATCCAAAAGGGTAATATATTTCTGAAAAAACAGCCAAACGATCTTCTTCTGATGAAGATTCATAAATTAAATGATTGGGCTGATACGATCTTAAAGCAATAGAGGCCGTACTGTCCTGAGCAAAAACTTTAGCAGACAAGAGGGCTTCAAAATCACTGTGAACTATGGCTGTTTGCTTGGTATTTAAATTGTCTAAAGCCATAATCTCTAAATCTGAGCTACCTACCATTTCTACATTCTGTACAAACCAAACCGG
>JAESQB010000252.1 GCA_016765375.1 Flavobacteriaceae bacterium
CTAAGATTCACTGGAATCTTCAAAATCTGGTCGAGACGCTCCATCGCCAACCATTTATGCCAATAGTTCATATCCTCCTTCTCAAGGAAGAGCATGAGGTTTACAGCCCACCATTTCTCAACATCGATCGGACGCTTGAAAATTTCTCCGAAAGCTTCCAGGAAAGCCAGTTGCCAATTCAGGTAATTGGGAATCAAGTTGAGAAACTCCTTAAAATAGGCCGGGCCCCGCTTCAAGCTTCTCAACTGATGAAAGAGGATGTGGGAAAAATCCTTGTATTGCTGCCATGAACTCCCTTTGAATGACTCGGAATCCGGATAACTTAACTTTGAAAAAGTGAGAGGAGTTTTACCTGAGATTCGACTACGAACTTCTTTAAAAGGGGCATAGCCATGGATCCGCTGATCCGTTTTATAATGTGGAAACAGATCACTTGGAGATTTGCCTTTCCACTTGGAATCGGCAAAGTAATAAGGAGAGTTGTCTCCTCTTCCGACTTCCGATATTGGGACCAAGGGGGGGCCGGGGCGGTGTTTCAGGAACTGAACCAAACCCTCGATCAACCAAGGCGGGATCTCTGCCAGTTTATTCTGTCCCGGGCGAGTGGTAATGGTTTCCAGAACAATCTGAACAATGGCTCTGACCATAACTTCTTCTTCTACAACACCATTGACCAGCACCCGATATTGCCACCCGGCAATCACTCCCATTCTGCCCGGAGAATAGACCCTTTGAACCACCACAGGTGGTAGTTTTCCCCTCGGCTTTTCTTCAAAATAAATCTTAACCTTACCATGACCAATAATTTGCCCATTCCAGGAATCTTTCAAACCAAATGACTCTAATACTGCCTGTTTGATTCGTTCACAGGAAATGGCCAGCCAATGAAATTGTGCATCTTTTGAGACCGGATGGACGCATAACGGGGGAAATAAGACATGTGGACGGTGGATATCATATAATGGGATAACAAGAGTGGTGCTCCAGCCTCCAAATTGTTTCCCCGCTTTCACCCTTCGGGATGGCTACGCTTTTTAGCGCAACCGATAGAGAACAATACCGCTTCGCCTGCCTACATTTCATTTCGGCAGACAAGCTTGCAAATCCCTCCGTCCTGACTTATCGGGACTCCCGGTATTTGCATAATGTTCTACAATGCGGAGCTAAACTCAAAATCTTAGTTCAGTAGCAAAGCTCCTTAACATTCTCCAACATATAGCTAAACGAAATTCTTTTGCTATTTTTATGCAAGATTTTGAGTTTAGCTCCGCATTGGGTGGCATTAAAAGAACAAACCAGCCACATTCAAGACAGAATAATTATAATTTACAAAATAATAATGACACTTCTACTCTTCTATTTATTTCTTGCATTAATTGTTTCATTTATTTGTTCGATAATGGAAGCGGTTTTACTATCCACCACGCTTTCTTACTTGAAGGTAAAAGAAAAAAATGGAAGCAGTTCTGCAAAAATATTTATTGAACAAAAGCAAAATATTGATAGGCCTTTGTCCGCAGTATTATCCTTAAATACGATTGCACATACAGTTGGAGCAGCGGGTGTTGGAGCGCAAGCAACAAAAGTTTTCGGGGAAGTTTATTTTGGAATTGTATCAGCAGTCCTAACCTTTTTGATTCTCATTCTATCTGAGATAATCCCGAAAACCATAGGTGCTATATATTGGAGAGAATTGGCAATGTTTACGGGGCACGCTATTAGAATCACGATTTATATTACCTATCCTTTAGTAATAATATTCCCATATATAACAAGAGTTTTCTCAAAGAAACAAGATCAACGAACCGTAAGCAAAGAAGAGATTTCAGCATTAGCAAATATTGGTACCGAAGAAGGAATCTTTGGCGAAAAAGAAAATAAAATTATTCAAAATCTAATTCGACTTAAAGGCATTAGGGTGTCGGAAATAATGACTCCGAGAGTTGTAGTTACGATTGCGGATGAGAATATGACTTTAAAAGATTTTCTTAAAAACAAAGAGTTCTTGCATTTTTCACGAATACCAATTTATTCAGAGAATACTGAAAACATAACTGGATATGTTTTTCGACAAACTGTTTTCGAGAAACTTGCAGAGAACCAAGTAGGTTTTAAACTTAAAGACATTAAACGGGATATTGTAGTAGTACCCGAGACAAATCCTTTATTCAGAGTATGGGAAATACTTTTAGAGAAAAAAGAGCATATTGCTCTCATTGTCGATGAATATGGTGGTATAGACGGGATAGCAACCATGGAAGATATTATTGAAACGCTTCTTGGCTTTGAAATAGTAGATGAGAAAGATACTATTACAGATATGCGGCAGTATGCTCGGGAAAGATGGAAAATAAAACAGATAAAATACAATTTACTAAACCAATTTAAGAAGGATGATGAATAAAAACACCAGCCAACAATCTATATAAAAAACACTTGCTATAACAGCCCCTCTAAAAAGCACTGGTCCGGTTCTTCAAATTTAATTTTTATTACAGGTCTTTTTAAAAATGCTTTTTAAGTATTTCGTCTATCCTCAGGTTATTCAAGGGTTTACTTATGTATCCTGAGACTTCATTTATTGTATTAGCTTTTGCTTTGTCATCAGGATTTAGCGATGCAGTAAGCATAATAATGATTATTTCATCTTTTTGAAGAACATCCAAGTCTTTGTATTCCTCAAGAAATTCCCAACCATCAAGTACGGGCATGTTGATGTCGAGGAAAATAATATCGGGTTTTGGATAGTGATTGTCATTCTTTTTTTTAAGGAAGTCTAGCGCTTCTTGGCCGTTTAAACAAACGTGTATTTTTTTGGTACACTTGGCTTTACTGATAATCATTTTGTTGATAAAATTAGTAGCATCATCATCATCCACCAGTAATATGCAATTTAGCTTTCGTTGCATGATAGTTCAGTTAGGCAGGTTAAAATAAAAAGTACTTCCCTTGTTTAGTTCGGATTCTACCCATATTTTTCCACCATAAAGGGTGATAATTTTTTTACAATAGGCCAGTCCTATTCCGGTTCCCTGGTATTGTTGACGATTGTTCAGGCGCTGGAAAATCATGAAAACCTTGTCTTTGTCTTTTATATCAATTCCTATTCCGTTGTCTTCTATGGAAAATTCCCACTTGGCATTTTTATTAATGGCAGAAATGACTATTTGCGGAATACTGCCTTTTTTTCTGTATTTGATTGCATTGTGTAACAG
>JAESQB010000253.1 GCA_016765375.1 Flavobacteriaceae bacterium
TCATCATTTAGGATTTATCATTCATCACTCACAATTCACAATTCATAATTCATAATTCATAATTCATAATTCATAATTCATAATTCATAATTTAAAACAACTGAAGCCTTATCTTTGCATTTTTATACGATATTTTAATTTTAATATGCACAACCGAAAATTAAAAAATAGCGAACTCCATAGGATTTCCGAAGATGAATTTAAAGCCATTCAAAAAACACCGCTCATCATCATCTTAGACAATATCAGGAGTTTAAACAATATTGGCTCGGTATTTCGTACTGCCGATGCCTTTTTAATCCAAAAGATATACCTCTGTGGCATTACGGCCTGTCCGCCTCATAAAGACATTCACAAAACAGCTTTGGGCGCTACCAAAACCATAGACTGGGAATACGCCGAAAACACCCTTAAATTGGTGGAGTCTCTTAAAGAAAAAAACGTAAAACTACTAAGTATAGAACAGGCTGAAAGCACCATCCCTTTACAAGAAATTTCTTTAGAACCCGATACCACCTATGCGCTCATATTTGGAAATGAAATTAAAGGTGTTTCTCAAGAGGTGGTAAATGCAAGTGATGCCGTTATTGAAATTCCGCAATTTGGAACCAAACACTCCTTAAACATATCGGTAAGTGCAGCCGTTGTTATTTGGGAATTGTTTTCTAAACTCCATTTTAAAAAGTAACAGAAGCATTACTTTTTTAAAGCCCTTGATATTTCCGATAGCAGAAAGAGATAATCGCCTCGGTTCTTAACAAAATCTAAATCAGACACATCTATAATTTTTACATTTAAATGCTGTTGCCCGTTTATAAATTCTAAATAACCTTTATTAATACGATTGAGATAATCGCCCGAAATACTGGCCTCATAACTGCGGCCACGCGCTTTTATATTCTCTAATAATCGGTTGGTGTTTTGATAGAGGTAAACGTATAATTCAGGTTTCGCGATGTCTTTATACATCATGTAAAACAATTTTTTATACAGCCTTAACTCCTCTTCTTGAAGAGTAATTTTCGCAAAGATCAAAGACTTGTAGACATCGTAATCGGAGACCACAAAATCTTTAAACAAATCCAGTTGTGACAGATCGTCTTGCAATTGTTGGTAGCGATCGGCTAAAAACGACATCTCTAAAGGGAAGGCATAACGGGCTTTATCATTATAAAACTTGGGCAAAAAAGGATTGTCTGCAAAGCGTTCCAAAATGAGTTTTGCATTAAAATCACGAGTTATCATGGAAGCCAGGCTGGTTTTTCCAGCACCTATATTTCCCTCTATAGCAATATAACTTGAGGTAGAAATAATAAAGTTGGCATGCGGATTTTTAAGCCATTTGTTTGCCTTCTCCACACCGCCTTTATTAACACATTCGTTACAGAGCTGTATCACCGATTTTTGAGAACGGGGATGTATAAATGAAGGTGCCACATCGGCCAGAGGTTGTAGGACGAAATTACGCATTTCGATATGGGGATGGGGCACTACTAAAGTTTTAGTATTGATGATTTCGTCCTCAAAAAAGAGGATATCTAAATCTATAATTCTTGATTGAAAACCTGTTTCAGAACTACGCTGTCTTCCCATTTCCTTCTCGATGCACAACAACACATTAAGAGTTTCATGAGCCGTTAATGTGGTTTCTACAATAATTACGGCGTTGTAAAAATCATCGGCATCAAAGCCCCAAGACTCACTCTTATAAACCGGAGAAACTTTTACAATCCTACCAAGGCTTTGATAAATAGCATTTACAGCATTCTGTAGGTTATCAAACTTACCACCTAAATTACTTCCTAAAGAAATATATACACTTTTGTACATAAAGATTATCTGTTGATTAGAATAACAGACTTACCAATTAAATAATAATTTACAAATTAAAAAAAATAGCAACACTTTCTTGTATTTTTACGCATTAAGTAATTAACAAAATCTATTGAAAACACAATCTGTATTAGCAGCATCTCGCATCTATCTCATACTGGCAGCCCTATTTATATGTGCCCTAGTGGTTTCTAATTTAATTTTTCAAAAGTTTTTTTACTGGGACTTTTTCGGCATTTACACCTTCGAAATTTCTGTAGGCATTCTGCCTTATCCCATTACCTTTTTAATAACCGATTTGATTTCTGAAATTTACGGAAAAAAGAAAGCCAACCAAGTCGTAACTGCAGGACTCTTCGCCTCTGTTTTTTCTCTGATCATTGTTTATGTAGCCAATACAGTACCCGCCACAACTTGGTCACCTATTAGCGACAGAGTTTTTAAAAATGTTTTTGGAGCCACTACCATCGCGGTATTTGCCTCGATGATCGCTTATCTTTTAGCCCAGTATATCGACATTTATTTGTATCATTTCTGGAAACGGTTAACCAAAGGAAAACACCTCTGGTTGCGAAATAATTTTTCAACCTATACCTCTCAACTTGTCGACACCCTAACGGTATTGATGTTTCTTTGTAGTTTCGGAATTATTGACTGGTCTCTTTTTAAAGGACTCCTGTTAAGCGGTTTTTTATTTAAAGTACTTATCGCTGCTTTAGACACCCCTTTTCTTTATTTAGGCACCTATTTATTACGTAAAAAATTTAACCTTGCTCTTGGCGAAGAAATAAAAATAGACTGATTGCTTTTGGGTATTGGGTATGAGTGGTAAGTGGTAAGTGGTAAGTGGTAAGTGGTAAGTGGTAAGTTAATTTTTTTCTTTTGGGTTTTAGTCTTGATTACGAATTACGAAAAAGGGGATCCCTATATTCGAGGCTTATAATTTTGCCATTATTTCATTAGCTCAGAAGCTCAATAGATTTAAATTTAAAAATGTGTATTTTCTATTTTGGCTTATACCTTCTTATTATTTCCTTTTTACACCAAAGAGATTTCAACTACAGTCCCTTCATTACCTCTCACGTTAAACACCGTTTGGTCTTCGAAAATTAGGTATTGCCCTTTTATTCCTGTCAAAACACCTTGAAAATGTGGTGTTTTTTCCAGGTTTAAACTTTTTATACTTGTGGGGTATTGACTTATAGGAAATTCCAAAAGCGTTTCGGTATTGGTGTCGATAAAGTATTCTAAAACTTCTTCTGGAAGATGGGGCTTTAAACGCTCACGCCACTCTAACAGACTCACGTCATCTATTTCATTTTTAAGCATTTAATTTCAAAATGATTTTTAGTGTGCTCTGTAAAAACTGCGGCGGCGTGTTTGAAGCCACCGCCCCAAAGTTCGAATTGCCCAAACACGGCCTGCCCTCGGTGAACTGCATGGGAATTGGA
>JAESQB010000254.1 GCA_016765375.1 Flavobacteriaceae bacterium
ATATCAAGAACCAAGATCGCTGCGCTACTTGAATCGAGAATCAAGACTTGAATATTAATCAATTAATGTGCAATATGAACAAAAGATGAAAATACAAATATCCTCCTGAGATAATGATGAAACCTTAAATGCTATTTTGAAAGACACTTGTTTTTCATAGCCCTCATTATAAATTTACAATGAGTGCACCAATAAAAACACTTGCCAAAAACAAAAGAAATAATACCCGCTCATTTTTTTTAATATATTCTTTTAAAAAATCAATCATGACTCAAGGCTTTATAGTATAAAATTATGCCTTTGGCCAGCCATCTACCGTATATTGTATAGCAATAGGGCACCTTATTCGATAAACATCACTATTCATCGTTGATTACAGCCTAGTCGTTTCTTAACCCCATAGAGTACGCTTGTTTTCAACACTTTCTATGGGTGAGTTACCAAACAGGCCTGCTTTAATATTTCCCCAATTTGAGAAGATGACTGAAAAAATTATAACCTGAGTTCGATCTAAGGATTTCTGAAGAAAAAAGTGTCAGTTCGAGTATCCGCCTCAGGCGGATGTATCGAGAACCTGTCTGCCGACAGGCAGGCAAATTTTACGATGAAATCATTGTCAGTTCGAGTGGTTTTTCGCAACAGAGTGGCGGAAAATTGTATCGAGAATCAATGATTTTTTTCATAGTAACATTTTCAGTCTTAATTTTTTAGCTACAACTGCACGACCTGATAGCTACCATTCATGCAGTTGTAGTATTAAATTAATTTCACTAAAACTTTAAGGTAAGCCCCACCAGGAAGTTGGTCCTGGCTTGTGGGTAAAATCCAGTGCCTTCTATGGTTGTGGTTTGCCCCGGTACCGACCAAGTATCATCGAAGGTAAAGAAAAACCCATTGGACACATATTTCTCATTAAAAATATTATTCACCAAACCTGAAAACACGATAGACTTAAATATTTTTTTTGTTTTAATTTCATAAGTAACATTGAGGTCGCTTACAAAATAACTATCTAGCTTTGAAGATTCAGCATCGATATTACCCAAATACTGTTCGCTGACAAATTTGGTTAAGAACGACACCTGAAAATTATCCATAGGTTGATACACTAAGGCATTAGACGCTATTAACTCTGGCGAAAACGAAATGTTGGTTTTTCCAAGGTTTAGCAATACCCCGTCTCTTTTAAAAAAGGTTTCCTTATTTTTATTCGAACTTATAGTGACCGTGGGCTGTACGGTAAAGGTGTTGGATAACTTTATTTTCGCATCTACTTCCAAGCCCAACCTATAACTTTCGCCACTATTGGTACGTATGGGCGTGCCCACATCGTCAAGGCCGCCGCTAAGCACCAATTGCTCATTGTACAACATATAATAGAGATTGGCATTAAAGCTAAATTTTGAACCACTGTGTCGCCAACCCAATTCGAAATCGTTTAATTCTTCGGGTTTAATATTGATATCATTCTTAAAATCACTTCGGCTAGCTTCACGATTGGCGCGGGCATAAGAAAAGTAAAAGCTGTTATGGGCATTCAATGTATAGGTGATCCCGGCTTTTGGATTAAAAAAGGTATAATTCTTATCCACCACTAGCGGTACGCGCTTCGACGTTAATCCTGTGGTTTTATAGCTTACAAAACGAAATTGCAAATCGCCGTATAAACTTATTTTATCATTATCCCTATAGGTTGCTTTGGCAAACACACTGCCATCTTTTTTCTTTCCGTTACCCTCATAATAACGGTCTCTAATATTGCTATTGCTCGCAAATTCGGCCCAAATAACTTCTCCAAAATGGTCGCCATCATAGCTGCTATACGAACCTCCAAAGGTGAGATCCAGTTCATTATTCTTATAATTGGCATTGGCATTCACCACGTAAAAATTATTTTCTAACCAACGGCGTCTAATCAAATCGGTGGTATTTATGGTCTCATCACCTATGATGATGGGCGTAAAATCATAAAAATCAAAATCCTGATCTTCTTTAAATTGCTCGAAAAAACCCCTTCCGTAGGTATAGTTAAGCCCTAAATTAGTTGACCAATTATTATTAAAACGTTCGTTCCAATGCAATTGATAATGGTCTTGCTTGTAATTATCCACTTCATTTTCATAGAATTGCGTATTACCGGTATCATCGGTAAACTGTCCGGCAGGATTAAACGTTCTATCGGTAGCTAAGGTTTCAGCGTCAATACCAAACCAAGATTGATAGGTAATTTCATGGCCTCCAAATATAACCGCCTTTATCAAGGTATTATCATCAAAATAAGCCCCTTGAAGAAAATAGGATTTTAAATCGGAAGTCGCTCTATCCACATAACCGTCAGACTTTATTTGAGAGAGTCGGCCTGCAATTTCAAAATGGTCGTTTAATGTTCCGGTACTAAATTTCACGGTATGTTTCCGGGTATCATAACTTCCGTAGGAATTGGAAATTTCGCCGTTTGCATGTTCCGAAATGGCATCGGTAAGAATATTGATGCTCGCGCCAAAAGCCCCCGAACCATTCGTTGAAGTACCCACACCGCGTTGCAACTGCAAGCTCTCTACCGATGATGAAAAATCGGGCAAATCCACCCAAAAAGTACCCAATGATTCGGCATCATTATAAGGAATCCCGTTGATGGTAATGTTAGTGGATTGCGCACTAATACCCCGTACGCGAATACCGGTATAGCCTACCCCTCCACCGGCATCGCTGGTGGTGACACCGATGGCAAGTAGTTTAATAAAATAGGCAGATCCTGCCCTAAATTGCGTTTAGCAATTTCTTCTTTGGTAAAATTAGAATGTGTAATAGGCGAATCTGCATTTACACGAACTGCTCTTACGAGAACTTCATCTAGTTTTTCAATTTTTGTTGAATCTTGTTTTTTCCTGCCTGTTGGCAGACTGGTTTCTTGAGCATGAGCACTAAACGATACGATTAAAAGTGCTAAAAAAAGAAATGTGTTTTTCATTACGATTATGTTATAATCGAATAAAAAGGAGTCATTATTCTTATTTATTAAAAAAATTAAAATTGCCTTTCTCAAATATTGGAAAGCCAATTCTTCAAATCCCTTAGCAGCATTACCTGCTCAGGTTCTATGGGTATGATCTCAGCCGACAATAGGCACCCCTTTATTGAGAACGCAGCAAATATAATTATGAATTTTCAATTTTGAATTATGAATTTGAAATAATTTTAAAAAAATTTGATTCTTTGTAAAATGTAGTGTATAGTTAAAATCATTGATGTAAAAAAACATACCTTTTATCATTTTTACATTTAATCATAAAGTAAATTCTTATTTTTTTAGAATATTTCAAAACCTAATTAGATGTTCGAATCCCTAATTATTACTTCCTGTATTTTTTAGCCTTTCAATTAAAGTCTTGGTCAATACTTCCAAATCAGTTTGGGCTTTAGATATCTCGGCTTTAGAAACGGTATTAACTTTAGATTCTAAATCCTTAACCGAGGCTAAGGTTTTAAAATACCAGTCGAACCAGGTATTTAAAATTAAAATTTCATCGGCTACCTGCTTTCCGTCGGCAATGGCCTTTTGGCTTAAAGCAAATTCGGTATTGAGGCGGTTTTTTGCCGCTTTTAAAATGCCTTGTGTAATTTGTTCTGCCGTTTCATGATCGGCATTTATCAAACGGTAGGCGCTTACCAAGGCGGCAGTGCCAACATTTTTCATGGTTTCAGAAGATACTTTATCAATACGGTCATTATCGGTATGATAAAACTGATCGGTAAAATGCCAAAGCAATAAGCCCGGAATATTAGCCTTTAAAAATGGGGTATGGTCGCTCCCACCTTCAAAGGGGTTGGTATTGACCGTCCAATGGGCAAAGGCGCCTTGTTGCTTAAAAATATCGATAATAAAATCGTTGAGATAGTGAGGCTTCATATCTTCAACTTTAAGAGGTTTCCCGCCCCTTTCTGAATGCTTATCATTTCCCCTGGTCCAAATGGC
>JAESQB010000026.1 GCA_016765375.1 Flavobacteriaceae bacterium
CCGAATTGCTTTTCGAAAAAATAGAAGATTCACAAATACAGCAGCAAATGGATAAATTGGAAGCTAGTAAATTGGCAAACGAAGCCGAAAACAACACCCTTACACCTCAAAAAGAAACCATAAGCTTCGACGATTTCACAAAATTAGACCTGCGAGTCGGCACTATTTTGGAAGCCGAAAAAATGCCCAAAACAAAAAAGCTCATGGTGCTTAAGGTGGATACCGGCATTGATACCAGAACCATCGTCTCGGGAATTGCCGAGAGTTTTAATGCTGAAGATATTGTGGGTAAAAAAGTGACAGTACTCATTAATTTAGCACCAAGGCCATTAAGAGGAACCACCAGTGAAGGCATGATACTCGTGACCGAAAATGCCGAAGGCAAGCTGGTTTTTGTCAATCCCGATGAGGCTGCAGATAATGGGGTGGCGATAAATTAAGAGTTTATCCGACGGACGTATTCTAAAATACTTTAATGCGTAATTACTGATAAATCAAAGAACTGTTCAGAAAACATTTTTTTTTGCTAATTTTGCGCCGTCGCAATATTCGTGGCAGATTTAACCTTATACCAATTTAACATCAAAATGTCCCATATAAATAGTTCCTTTTTCGCCTATTCATCGTTAAAAAAAATAACCGTAACTATGCTATGCTTATGTTTTTTGCTTTGAAGAGTCAAAAAATAATTCAATTTATTAATGCAACATTTTAAAATTAAATTGGTATTAAACATTAGTATAGCATGCAACTGTACAATAAATTAAGTGCTAAAGAAAGAGCCGAACTAATAGATAATGCTAAAGAGAATCGACTCACACTTTCTTTTTATCAATATGCCAAAATAGGCAATCCTGAAGTTTTTAGAAATCATTTGTTCATCAATTGGAATACTTTAGATGTGCTTGGGCGGGTTTATATAGCTCACGAAGGCATTAACGGCCAGCTATCAGTTCCCGCAGATCGTTTTAATGAATTTAAAATACATTTAGACAATATTTCCTTTTTAAAAGGCATTCGTTTAAACATTGCTATAGAACAGGATAACAGATCATTTTTAAAATTAAAAGTAAAGGTTCGAAACAAGATTGTTGCCGATGGCTTAAACGACCATACTTTTGATGTTACTGATATAGGGGTTCATGTAGATGCCCAAAAATTCAATAGGCTTATTGAAGACCAGAAGACGGTTTTGGTGGACATGCGAAATCATTACGAAAGCGAGATAGGGCATTTTAAAAATGCCATTAGGCCAGATGTGGACACCTTTAGAGATTCTTTAGATATTATTGAAGATGATTTAAAAGAACATAAAACCGATAGGAATTTGGTCATGTATTGTACCGGAGGCATTCGCTGTGAAAAAGCATCTGCTTATTTTAAACACAAGGGCTTTAAAAATGTGTACCAATTAGAGGGTGGGATTATTGAGTACACGAGACAAATTAAATCAGAAGGGCTTGAGAATAAGTTTTTAGGTCAAAATTTTGTGTTTGATGACCGACGCGCAGAACGCATAAGTCCAGATATTATTGCCAATTGTCATCAATGCGGAAATCCATTCGACTCCCATACTAATTGTGCAAACGAAAGCTGTCACTTGTTGTTTATTCAATGTGGCGCTTGTAAAAAAACCATGGAAAATTGCTGTTCGGATGACTGTAAAACCATTAACAGATTGCCTAACCCAGAACAGAAAGCATTGCGAAAAGGCAAAGGCAATAGCAATAAAATTTTTAAAAAAGGAAGAAGCCCTCATTTGCCATTTAAAAAGGATTAATTTTTTTAGCTTATAAGTTTAAAGTGACTCATTTCCAGCACTACTATCATCTACTATATTCTCCTGAATAAGGAAATTGTAGATTTTATCACTTACAAAACGTGCCCTTGCGGAGTCCCATGATTTCCATAACTTTCATATATAAAATTGTTTATAAGAAAAAGATGTTGAATTTCATTGATTTCACAAAAGGAACACTTCATGCCTTCATCAACAACTCTTGCTTTAGGAACAACAAGGGTTCTTGCTATAATTTCTCCCACAACAAAAAAAGTACTAATTTTAAAAAGTGTTTTCTTTTTCATTTTTTTTTAATTTTCTTTTAAATACTATTTTGTTCTTCTAAAAAACCGAGAAAAGAATTATCCAATAATATCATAAGGTCAGTTCCTTATTTATTCCCGCTTCAATATGTTTAATGGTCTCTTCAATAGTAAATTCAGGAGACCAGTTAAATTTTTTAAACAAACTACTGTCTATCATTGAACTTATTTTTACATCTGAATTATCTGCAAAATTAATGAAATGTTTTTTTGATAGTAATCCTAAGGTTTCAATAACATGATCACAATATTGTTTTATGGATAAGTTTGTACCTCCGACGTTCAAAATCTTAGGCAAGGATTCCCAATTTGTTTTGTTTATAATAAATAAAATTGCACTAATTACATCTCTAATATCTATCAAGTTAATTTTATTTTCTGGATTAGGAATCTCAATATTCTCATCATTAATCACTGCGTCAATTACATTTGCAAAAAAACCTTTTGGCTTTTCATTTGTAAAATACGTTCCTATTACTCTTGAAAACCTTAAAGACACTACCTTTGTTGAAGGCGAAAAGAAATTGATTGATTTATAAAAATTTTCGGTCAAATATTTTTGAAATGCGTATAAATTATTTATCATAATTTCGGCATTTTCATCCTTTTCCAAGTCTAATGTCTGGTCATAAACCGATTGTGTTGACACGTTAATTACGAGAGGAATATTTGCTTTAATGATTTTTTGTAACTGTTCATATTGAAAAATAATAGCATCGTATTTTTCCTTATCTGGTTTATGAGCTAATGCCCCTACAAAATTCACAAGCACATCGCTTTGAGAATACACACTTTGTGCTATCTGATCGGTGTCTTTAGTAATGTTTATCCCATCAAACAGAAACATGGATTGGTATTTATGATACGATGACTCTCTACAAATCATGTTAATACAATGGAAATTATTTTCTTTTATTAATTCATGGATAAAAAATGAACCAATATTCCCTCCTGCCCCTAATACAGTTAATGTGTTTTTCGCTTTTTCTTTAATCTTTATCCTCGAAATAGTGGTGCAGGCAACTTGCCATACGCCCAATTTATTTTTTGCATAACCATTTAATTTCCCTTGCAATCCTAAAAAATTATCTACCAAAAAATCAACTTCATTAAATCCTAATTGCGCTCTATTTCCTGTAATTCCTGTAAACCTCATGTTCATCTCAAAGAAAACAATCCCTTTATCAGTAATTCGCCCTTGAATATTAACGGGACCTTTCACCTTTTTTTCTTTACAGATAATAACAAATTTCATTATTTCATCTATAAACTCGAATTCCTCTGGTAAAATTGGATCGATAAATACCGGCACTCCATTTTTTAAGATGTTTTTTGAGATAAAAAGCCCTGAAAATTCAGACGCTTTTGTAAAAATTAATTGAATTGAAAATTCAGACATCTGCACAAATCTACCCTGACTTACTTCATTGTAAATAATATCAAAATTTGGGTCGTCTTTTTGTGGAAATAAATATTGTTGTATGACATCATCATCTTTAGCCAA
>JAESQB010000255.1 GCA_016765375.1 Flavobacteriaceae bacterium
TAAAAGAAGCGTGATATAAAATTTTAAGTTTTCAAAAACTTACAGTTAATTCTTTTTAAAAACTCACTTATTAAATTATCCCCTTAAAATTTCCGAAACAACACTAATAGAGTTTAAACAAAAAAAGCCTAAAGTCTGGGTTTAACCACTCCTTAGGCAATTTTTATATAATGAAGACATCTTCATTATTATTCCGTAATTAAACACTTCAATTTTAAATTATTAAAAGCATCGTTAAAGCCACCTATCTCCTTAGAGACCAAAGCGTCAAACTTACTGAGTTGTTCGTTTATTTTTTCGGTCAATTCGTTTTTCACAGCTATATCTTGTGCTGTAGGTGGAAAATCACCCATGGTCACCAAGCTGTTTAAATGCCCCAGTTTGTTGGTTAAACGAATTGGGAAATTTAAAGGATCTTGCCCAGATCGGTTTTGCGTTTGGTATAAAACTTTTTCTATAGTCGAAAAAGACTCTATCAATTCTTTAGCCTTGCTCACCAAATCTTTGGTGCGATCATCGTCCTTATATTGCTTTTTAAAGGCTTTTAATTGTGTATTGATCACTCTAATATTTTTAATGGATTGATGCGCGCGGTCAATGGTTTTGTTAACATCGTTTACAAAATCAAATTGTTCTTGCATATCGGCTATAGAACCTTCAGACCTTGGATCGGCTAATATGGTAAAGTCCTTGGTTTGCACCTCACCATTCACATTGAGGCTTACTTTATAGTTGCCTGGAATTTGCTTAGCACCATCAAAACTCGCCCACCAAAAGATCATGCCTTTTAGTTTTTCTGCGCCCTTACCGCGGGTGTTCCAAACAAATTTATTAGCGCCTTTTTTAACGGTTAGTTTTTCAGTTTTCTTTTTTGATTTCGTATTAAAGCTTGCCAAAGTATCACCTTTGGTGTTCAAATACGTAAGGCTTATGTTGTCATCCTTCTTATTGTAGTTTTTAATATTAAAATAGGTAATCACTCAGTTTTCAAGGTTGGTACCTGCTTTTTTTGAGCTTCTACCACCAAAGCCTTTTGTTCTGTAGGAATCTTTTGGTTTAAACAGAATATTGGATTGATTGTTAAGCCCGTTATTTAGCTGATGCAATAGCGTTAAATCGTCTATCATCCAAACGCTACGGCCTTGTGTAGCCACAATCAAGTTATCCTCTTTAATGGTTAAATCGGTTACAGGAACTATAGGCAGATTAAGCTGAAATTTTTGCCAGCTCGAGCCATCGTTAAACGAAATATACATACCGGTTTCTGTTCCGGCATATAACAAGCCTTTTCGTTTTGGGTCTTCTCTTACGACTCTGGTAAAATGCTCGGAGTCTATGCCATTGGTAATGGTTTTCCAAGTTTTACCATAATTTGTGGTCTTGTATAAATAGGGCGTAAAATCACCCAACTTATAACGTGTGGCGGCAATATAACAGGTGCCTTCATCAAAAGTTGAAGGCTCAATACTGTTAATCATGCTCCATTCGGGCATGCCTTTTGGCGTTACATCCTCCCAGGTTTTACCGCCATCTTGGGTTATATGTACTAAGCCATCATCACTTCCTACCCAAAGCAAGCCTTCTTTTAGGGGACTTTCATTGGCTGCAAAAATAGTACAGTAATATTCTACAGCGGTATTGTCTTGTGTGATTGGACCACCACTCGACACTAATTTTGTAGGATCGTTTCTGGTGAGGTCTTCGCTTAACAGCGTCCAACTCTGGCCTTCATTCTCGGAAACATGTACATGATTGGAAAAGGTGTATAATTTCTTGGGGTTATGCTTGCTGAAGATGATGGGGAAGTTCCATTGAAAACGGTATTTCATGCCTTCGGCGCCATGCCCCATAGGATTGTCCGGCCAAACATTAATAGCTCTAGTGGTTCCGGTTTTATGATTTATACGGGTTAAAAAACCATCATACGAACCGCCGTAAACAATGTCGTTATTGGTAGGGTCAATCGCAATATGTGCCGACTCGCCTCCTGCAGTGGCTTCTATATCATTTTCACTAATACTTCCGCCACCACTTCTGTGATTTATTCTAACCGTTGAATTATCCTGCTGAGCGACATATATCCTAAAAGGAAAATGATTGTCGGTAGTCACTCTATAAAATTGTCCGGTAGGTTGGTTGTGGTAGGTTGACCATGTTATGCCGCCGTCATAAGAGACCTGAGCACCGCCATCATCACCAATTACCATGCGTTTTGAATTCTCGGGAGAAATCCATAAATCGTGGTGGTCGCCATGAGGCGCATTATGCGTCGTAAATGATTTTCCGCCATCGGTTGATTTGTGATACTGTACGTTTAATACATAAACCCCATTTTCATCTTCGGTATCGGCATACACTTTTGTATAATACCAAGCCCGTTGTCTTAATTTGCGCTCGCTATTAACAACCTTCCAGGTTTTACCGCCGTCTTCACTGCGGTATAAGCCCCCTTTTTCTTTGTTTTCGACCATGGCCCAAACACGTTGGGAATTTATAGGGGATACTGTCACGCCAATAATACCCAAGGTGTCTGTAGGGAAACCTTTGTGTTTTGAAATTTCAGTCCAGGTGTCACCACTATCCGTACTTTTCCATAGAGCAGAGCCATCGCCACCACTACTTAAACTATAGGGCGTACGTTGTAAACGCCAAGTAGAAGCATATAAAATTCGTGGGTTGTTAGGGTCCATTATCAAATCTACCGCTCCCGATTGGCTGTTTGCAAAGAGCTTTTTAGTCCATGTTTTTCCGCCATCAGTACTTTTATAAACGCCTCTATTGCTTGTGGGTTTATAGATATTTCCTAAAACGGCTGCATACAAAATATTGTGATTGCTTGGGTGTACCGCAATTCGAGAAATATGTCTTGATTTCTCTAAGCCTGAAGCTTTCCATGTTTTCCCTGCATCTTCACTTTTCCACATCCCATAACCCGAAGATACATTACCGCGAACGGTAGTTTCGCCCCCGCCCACATAGATCACATTTTTATCGCTTTTTGCCACTGTGATGGCGCCTATACTTCCCCCGAAAAATCCGTCGGAGATGTTTTCCCAAACGCGTCCACCGTCAAGCGTTTTCCAAATACCGCCACCTGTTGCGCCAAAATAAAAAAGATTGGGTTCGCCCGGAACACCAGTAACCGCAGAAGAACGACCGCCTCTAAACGGCCCTATTTCACGGTATTCTAAACCTTTGTATAAGTCTTCTTTAAAAACGGCTTGCTCCGTTTTTATTTTCTTTTTCTTACTCCTTTGAGCTTGTGAAGTGATTGGTGCTACAAAAAAAACAAGTAGCATAATACCAATTTTAATGAGATGTTTTTGCATGATAAATAAGGATTGGTTAAATTAAAACTTTGCTAAGCTAATAATAAAACACAAATTTTAACATTCGGGGGTTTATTTTAACATTCGAGGTCCTCCTACGAGCCCGCCAAGGCGGGCTCGTAGGTATTATTAGAGAAAACCTACAATCCCGTAGGTACGGGATTGCAGCTTAGCTTCTTTACTTAATAAAAGGTTTGATTACTATTTGCTGTTTTACCTCATTTCCTTCTTGATCGACTACAAGCAAATTATAA
>JAESQB010000256.1 GCA_016765375.1 Flavobacteriaceae bacterium
CAGTAATTATGAAAATAATACAATAGGAGACACAGAAATTCTAGAAAATATACTAGATTCAGAAACTGTAACTGATACTGTTGTTAATGATATGCTTGGAGGAACAAAAAATTCAATTGTTAGCCTAAATACAAACATCTTTACAAATAAATTAAATATTGACACTGATACAGATACTATAATTGGTAATATATTGCATGGGTATGAAGAACATGAAAAAATTAATAATAACTATTATTAAATATTTTTTGTACGCGAAAAGAAGTTTACTTCTTTTCGCTTAGGATCCAAGGAACTTGTTTCTTTGATCGTACTTAATAAATATTTAATAATTTTAAGTTTCTATTGCTATCTTATTTTTTCTTGGTCTTCCTCTTTTCCTTTTCTTTTTTATTGTGTTAATTTTTATTTCTTTTATTGAATTACTACTAGGAGATGTTCTATTTTGTTTTCCACCAAATATTTCATCTAAATCATTGCTCATTTTAGATTCTGTTTGTCCACTATATGATGGTGTATTCTTTAAATTTTTATTTTCTTCTATATTATTTGCTTGTTGCATTTTTAATATTTGTTGTTCTCTTTTTGTCTCATAAGCTGGTGCTCTATAATTTTGATTATACATATTTAATATTTGTTGTGGTGGTAATTGCATTGTTGGTTGGATATTTTGTTGGATATTTTTTTGGATATTTTTTTGGATATTTTTTTGATTATACATAGATTCACTATGTGATCTTTGAGCATTCATCTTTTTCATTAAATTGTCATATTCCATTTGTTGTTGTTTCATAAAATAATTTGCTGAAATGATTCCCTAAAGGAATCGACTATGTTTAACCTTGCCACTATGTAATGCCTTTACATACACGTGGTTTTATTTTTATATGAATGAAATACTTATTATACACTGTCTTATTTGTTATGGCCAGCGCTTGCAGTTCAGCAAAAACAGGACAAGCCCGTGCTCAAAAAAGTAAAGATCTAAAAGCGATAGACTATGCCCATACCATCACCGCAAACGATTTAAAAACCCACCTTTTTATAGTGGCAAGTGACTCCATGCAGGGCCGTATGACAGGCTCTGAAGGACAACAAAAGGCAGCCCAATATTTACGTGATTTTTATACAAAACAAGGCATTAGCTCGGCCGCTGGTACTGAAAATTTCACCCAAACTATTCCTGCCAGTTATTTTTCAAGAATGAGAGACCCCAAGGCTTCAGAAAATATAGTGGCCTTTATTGAGGGTAGTGAAAAGCCCGATGAAATTTTAGTGATTTCTGCCCATTACGATCATGTGGGGGTAGATAAAGATGGCAATATTTTTAATGGTGCCGATGACGACGGAAGTGGAACTGTGGCACTTTTAGAAATTGCCGAGGCCTTTCAAAAAGCGGTAAAAGATGGCAAAGGGCCTAAGCGCTCGGTGCTTTTTTTACATGTTACCGGTGAAGAAATTGGGCTTTACGGTTCAAAATATTATACCGATAATCCGCTTTATCCTTTAGCCAATACCGTAGCCGACCTCAATATTGATATGATTGGACGTACCGATCCTAAAAGAGAAGGCAACCCCGATTATATTTACCTTATTGGTAGCGATAAATTGAGTCAAGACTTACATGACCTTTCCGAAATGGTCAATAAAACCCATATAAATCTAGAACTGGATTATACTTTTAATGATGATAATGATCCCAATAGATTTTACTACAGAAGCGATCATTATAATTTTGCAAAAAACAACATCCCCATTATATTTTATTTTAACGGTACCCATGCCGATTATCATAAAATATCAGATACTCCTGATAAGATCAATTATGAGCTCATGTCAAAACGTACCCAATTGGTTTTTATGACTGCTTGGGAAGTTGCCAACCGGGAGCAAAGAGTTTTGCTAGATGAAAAATAATATTTTTTAGTATTAATTAGGCCTTTCGTTTTTTCGGAAGGCCTCTGTTCTATATATTTATATTAAAAAAAAAGTGTTTTGTGAAAGTTGAAATAGGGTTTCTTGGCAATTATTTCTAATATTTTATCATCAATTCAATAAAAATTTAAGATAAAAATTAAGGTGCTTTTTTTATTAATCGCAATAAATTAAACTTAATTGAATAAGGTGTTGGGTGTATAAATTTAAAGGCACTTTTTCAGTACATTTATTTTTTTAATCTCCATAAAATTAAGGTGAGATCAAGGACAAAATGCATAGCAAGAGACTGTTTTAGAGAGTAAAAAAATGAGCATATGAAAAAAACGATTACCCTTCTTTTTATCTTAACGGTATTAAGTGTTAAGGGGCAATTTAATCAAGACGCCCCTTGGATGAAAAATTTAACATCCAAACAAATTCAACAACAACCTACTTTTCAGGAAATTCAACAGGCTTTTAACCTGTATTGGAAAACGCATGATAAAGACACTAAAGGATCTGGATATAAGCCTTTTATGCGTTGGATGAGCCACTGGGAAAATTATTTAAAACCCAATGGCACGCTAATGACTCCAGCGGATATTTGGGAAGTTTGGCAGCAAAAAAATACCATGACAAAAAACTCGGTATTGGTTGATAATAGCAATTGGCAATCGGTAGGGCCGGTAAGTAATTCTGCAATAAGTTCTACGCTGCCAGGGCAAGGTCGTGTAAATGCAATAGCCGTTGATCCTGGCAATCCCAATACCTATTATGTAGGTACTCCGGCTGGTGGCCTCTGGCGATCAACCGATGCAGGTGTGAACTGGACTGCACTTACCGATAAACTGCCTCAAATAGGTGTGTCTGGTATAGCCATAGACCATAGCAATCCTTCTGTAATATACATTTCAACAGGTGATGATGATGCTGGTGATACTTTTTCGGTGGGTGTTATGAAATCTGTTGATGGGGGTATTACCTGGAATACTACCGGCTTGACTAATACCACAGGCTTTTTTAGCAGTAATGAAATTTATATGCATCCCACCGATCCAAATACCTTGTGGGTAGCAACCAATCAAGGGGTGTTTAAAACTACTAATGGCGGGACTTCATGGACTAACGGTACTGGTGTTTCAGGTAAGAACATTAA
>JAESQB010000013.1 GCA_016765375.1 Flavobacteriaceae bacterium
ATATAACATTTTTCTCCTCGGTAACGATACATGCTTTAAAGGTATTCCGTGTCGTATGCTCAATGAAACCAATTCCACTTCAATCAGTTTTGATACACACATTATTCATTACAAGGGAGTATGGCAAGATGTGCTGATTAAGGGAATGAACTTCTCCAGATACAGGACAAAAAAAGATTCATGGGAGATGTATATTTATTTTTTAACACAATACAAAGAGGCGATAGAATATATGAATAAAACGCTACACACAAACTATCGTGCTGATTTCTTTAACATAAGGATTCCGGCATATATGAATAAAAGGACACTACAGGAAAACTCGGTTCTGTACATATTTCACTTTATAAGAAATGCATTTGATCGACTGCTCTTTCTGGTATCTAGAAAATTAAAAATCTCTTAATACATGCATACATATGAAAATAGGGCAAAATACAAAAAATATATTAAAAAGATTCGGATTGCTTGATTCTCTTTATTATTTTAAAGATGAAGTTTTCTCAAAGGCATATTCTCCCATGCATATTTCCTATAAAGGGCATTCTTTTGACATGTTGGGTATGCAGGGAGATTTCCATGAATCAATTAAACACTATGGTTGCTATGAACCACTTATGATGGACAAAGCGATAGAGATAATAAAGTCAGATGATATTATTTTTGACATTGGAGGTGCCGAAGGTTATTTTTCTTTTTTTGCCTCGCAATTAAATGACTCTCCACAGAATATTTACGCATTTGATGGCAGTGAGTGTCGAGGAAGAGTCTTTAAAAAAAACAATAGAATCATCTTTGATAATAAGGTGAATTTTATAGAGACTTTTTTATCGGATCATGAAAGCAAGGGTGTAATTACGATTGATTCTTTTATAAAAAAAGAAAATATTGAAACTGTCGATGTGGTAAAGATTGATGTGGAGGGTGCTGAGTTAAAGATATTAAAAGGCATGCGTGAGAGCATAAAAAAATTTAAACCACACTTACTGATTGAAATACACCCCTTTTATCTCCTTAATGTGGAGAAGGATAATATAGATGAATTGTGTAATTTTCTTGAAGATGAAAATTACAGCATTGAATTGTGCTCCAATCATCGTGGAGCACACAGAGGACGCGTTGAACCTTGGAAAAGTGTAACCAGTAAAGATCTCTATGAATATTGTATTAAATCTATTCCATCAAAACATAATTTTGCTATTTATTGTTGTTATGGGTCATGAAAAAAAAAGAAGAAAATATTATTCAGTTAGACTATATACCACAGAAGATTTTACTCCATGGTGATTCACACATAGAACGTGAAAGTAGGGCTTTTTCATGTAAAAAAGAGCCAGAGACAGTGAGGTGGATGGAAGAATATATAAAGCCAGGAGATACAGTTTTTGATATTGGTGCTAATGTCGGAGCCTACACTCTTATTATGTCAAAGTTGGTTGGAGATAAAGGAATGGTATATGCATATGAACCGAACTGGCCTAATTTTCATCAACTTAATAAAAATATTTTATTAAATCACAGCCAACACAATACGGTGGCTCTCAATGTTGCAATAACATCGAAAAAAAATATAAATACAATCAATTATCAAGATTTAGAATTCGGATCATCCCTTCATACATTCGGTGAGGCTGTTGATTTTGTTGGAAATACATTTACGCCAACGCATACACAATTTGTCTTAGGATATAGCATTGATGAGTTTGTGAAGGATTTTAACATCAATATACCAACTCATATTAAGTTAGATGTAGATGGTCATGAAGCAGCAATAATAAAAGGTGCTCAAGAAATACTTAGGAATAATAAATGTTGTTCACTTATGGCAGAGTTAAATGAAAAATTTCCTCATGATGTGGAGTGTATTAATTTTCTTAGATCTATTGGGTTTTCTGTAATTTCCAAAACTTCCAATCCATCTAAATTTGTAAAAAGTGATTCAGTGTACAATTATGTATTTGCTAAATAAAATACTTGAAAAACTGAACCTCTTTAGTCAAAGGGGATTGAGTAAAATGCGTAAAGAGGGTAAATTGTTTTTTATTTCAGAACTCATTCCATATTTTAAAAACTCAAAAGTATTTATGTTTGGTAATGGTGGAAGTGTTGCAAACCTCAAAGATGTTTCGAGACTCAAAGAATATAATCTTTTGAGTGTTCACAATGGCCCCGTACATTTTTTTAGAAAATATGGATTTATGCCAAATTTGTGGTTCGTTCACTATGGTCCGACATTAAAGGTTGTACTAAAAGAAGAAGTACAGACACCACTCGATTTTTCTGAAACATTTATACTTGTTCCTGCTAATGATTCGGATTCATCGGTGCACTTTAGTTCTGCTATAGTAAAAAAATTCTTGAAAAAACACCCGGAGGCAACATGTGTACTGTATAGGGAAATTGAGGCTCCTATGAATGTAGATACTATCGATTCATCATATATGTCATATGGGATAGAGCCGATTCGTGTGCTTGGTGGAGGTAACGTTGAGAATTCATTTCTACCTTTGTGTGGGTTTCTAGGAATTAGGACGCTATTTTTTTCCGGTGTTGATCACATGCAATCTACTGGACATTTTTATGATAAGAAGCGAATGTATCAGACTATTAATGGAACCACGTTGGAGTTTCCGGAAAAAGAAATGACACTCATATGTGCATCTATTGCTAAGAAAATTGCTGACGAAAAAAATATTGGCTGTTTTAGATTGGAAAAGAAGGAAACTATACTTCAAATCTATCCATACATTGATTTTGATAGTGCGTTGAAATATGCAACATCAAAAATAACACCAGCAATGGTGAGAAAACGATGAAACTACATATTATGTACAAATTTAAGGAGGGTTCATGGGGAGGTGCTAATCAGTTTCTAAAGGCACTTAAGGATGAATTCAAAAAGCGAGATAGATACGCTGAAAATTCGGAAGATGCAGATGTAGTGTTGTTTAATAGCTATCCATTTGGATCAGAATTTTTTTTTGACCAGGTACGTGACCTTAAAAAGAAATATCCAGAGAAGATCATTCTTCATCGACTCACAGGACCAATTGCAATGTATCGAAAGGATGACACAGTAATTGATAGAATTATAAAGCTGTTCAATGAGTCCTTTGTAGACGGAATAATTTTTCAATCTAAGTGGTGCATGGAGCAAAGCAGGAACCAGTGGAATATCACATCAGCATATAACACGGTACTTTTGAATGCATCTAGTAAGAAGATATTTAACAGGAAAAATAAAAGAGCATTTTCACACTACGGAAAAATAAAACTCGTGGCCTCGAGCTGGTCTGATAACTGGGGCAAGGGCTTCGATATTTTTCAGTATTTAGATGAGTATCTAGATTTTTCAAAATATGAAATGACATTTATAGGAAATTCTCCTATTCATCTCAAGAACATTAAACATATTCCCCCGGTGTCCTCGGAAGATCTCGTGGGGTTACTGAAAGAAAGCGATATATTTATTTTTGGAAGTCGAATTGAGGCATGTTCTAATTCGCTTATAGAGGCACTCTCATGTGGGTTGCCAGCTGTAGTGCCCAATTCAAGCAGTAACCCGGAATTGATTGGAAGTGGTGGAGAATTTTTTGAAGGAACCAACGATGTCTTAGATAAAATAGAGAAAATTGCTAATAGTTATAAGGAGTATCAAAATGCGCTTCCTCAGTTTAAAATAAAAAAAGTCTCGAACAAGTATTATGAATTTGCTCGAACAATATATGATGATATTCAAAAAAATGAATATAATACAAAGCAAATTACTTTCAACGCGCAAATAAATTACTATAAAATCAAAGCATTAGTTTTAGGCTGGAAAATCCAAAAGAAATGGTCCCTGCTTAGGGATTTTCTGAACGTAAAGAACTATGAGAATTAAGTAATGATACATAAAGTGAATTTGTGCACAAAGCAGGAGCCCATCCTCTGGTTATTTTACATAACAGGATCAATATTTTTTACTATGCGAGGATTTTCTAAAAATACCATTTTTTATGAGTTATTAGACTAAATTTTGCATTTATGAGTTTGAATTGATAGAATGTACATGCGTCGTAATTGTGATTTTTTTGCAATTGCGGCTTTTTTTGTTGCCAAAAGAGCAGAAATTCACACTATTCTAACGTTTTTAAGAATAGTGAAATGTGGAATTTTTATGAAAAAAATATCAATTACAGCCCTGCTCCCAATGAAAGCGCATAGCGAGCGCGTGCCGAATAAAAATATTCGGAATTTTTCGGGTAGACCACTCTATCATCATATTCTTGAGACACTTTCAAAAAGTAGCTACATAAAAGAAATACGTATTAATACAGATAGTGATGTTATTAGTACTGACGCGCCGAAATTATTTAAAAAGGTGAAAATTATTAATCGCCCCAATGAACTTTGTGGGGACTTTGTTTCAATGAATACTATCATTGCATACGATGTGTCCAAATCAGATGATGAATATTTTTTACAGACACATTCCACTAATCCATTATTAACAACAAAAACAATAGATGAGGCAATAGAGAAGTTTTTTAGCTCAAGTGATATACATGACTCACTTTTCTCTGTGACAAGACTACAGTCGCGAATATATGATGAACATGGTGGTGCACTTAATCATAATCCCCAAGAACTAATACGCACACAAGACCTATCTCCTTTGTATGAAGAAAATTCAAATATTTTTATATTCAGCAAAGAGTCGTTTTACAATAATGACAAAAAAAGAATCGGTATAACCCCATTCTTATTTGAAGTGGACAAGCGGGAATCTATCGACATTGATACGGAGGATGAGTTTATTATTGCGGAATCATTAAAACATATTTCTTTTTCACCTAAGAATCCTTTATGCACCTCACAATATCCTATTGTGTCGATTATAATTCGTACTTTTAACGAAGGACACCATATAGGTGGAGTGCTGGAGTGTGTCTTTTCACAAAACACCAATAGGCACTTTGAAGTTATTATTGTTGATTCAGGATCTACTGATAAGACACTTGGCATTGTTCAAGAGTACCCAGTAAAGATTGTGCATATAAAGCCAGAAGATTTTTCATTTGGCTATTCGCTTAACAAGGGAATTGAAGTAGCAGGAGGTGAGTATGTGGTGCTTCTCTCGGCACATTGTTACCCCATGAATGATTCATGGCTCGATGAGATAATCGAGCCTTTTGAAGATGCGCGTATTGCTGCAGTATATGGAAAACAGCGTGGCAACCATGTCACAAAATTCTCAGAACATCAGCTTTTAAAAAAGATGTTTCCCGAATCATCTTGCATGCAAACAGATATTCCATTTTGTAATAATGCGAATACTGCTATCAGGCGATCGCTTTGGGAAGAACTTCCGTACGATGAGGAGCTTACAGGCCTAGAAGATCTTGCATGGGCAGAAAAAATGCAAAAGCGCGGACATACTATTTATTACACAATCAGTGCTGGTATTTTTCATATTCATGAAGAGAGCTGGGAGAGGGTGTTTATTCGATATAAACGTGAAGCAATTGCATTAAAAAGAATTTTCCCTGAAACGAATTTTTCTTTCCTTGATTTTTTATTGTTATTTACATTCAATACAGCATTGGATTATTGTCGAGCTCTAGTATTTGAAAGAAAGTTGAAGCACATCTGGGAAATACCTTCATTTCGATATATGCAGTATTGGGGCACATATAAAGGATATACGTTCAAGAATTCACTTACAAATGAAGTGAAGAAATATTTTTATCATTATCGACCATTTATAAAAACATGAAAACAAAGAAAGTAAAAAAATATCGTGTACTTATATCTGCTCCATATATGCAGACAGAAATTAATAAGTTGCGACCAGTTTTTAAAGAGAGGAATATTTCCATTGATCTTCCAAAGGTTCATGAGCGTCTTAGTGAAAAAGAGCTCATAGATATCTAACTGGTGTCTCGATTATTATCGAGCAAGGCTTTAACGATTTCTCGAGAACGCGCAGGTGCAAAGCGCCAGTCGCTGGTAAAGGCGATAATGTGAAAGCGCGCCTTGGTCATCGATAACGCTGCTGATAAATCATTATTGTAATTTTTTGCAGGATCAAAGTAGTCCAAGGCACGAGTCATCAATAAATAGGTATTGGCATCAAATTGCCCGATAAATTTTTCGCCTTGATAACGCAGGTAACTTTCGACTTCAAATTCGACGTCGTAGCTAAACTGGTAATCACTGGTTTTTAACTCACGGCCAAATTTTGCCAGCATGGCATCGTCAGACAGATAAGTAATATGGCCAAGCATACGAGCGAGCATTAATCCGCGAGCAGGTTCAGTATCATATTTGTAATAGTGACCTTCATGAAACTCAGGGTCGGTAATGATGGCACGTCGCGCGACTTCATTAAAGGCAATATTTTGCGCAGATAAATGCGGTGCGGCAGCGATGATAAAGCAATGTTTGAGTCGATCAGGGAAATCAATAGACCATTGCATTGCCTGCATGCCACCTAAGCTGCCGCCGATCACAGCTTGCCAGCAGTCTATCTTGAG
>JAESQB010000006.1 GCA_016765375.1 Flavobacteriaceae bacterium
CAATGCCATTTTCCAAAGCCTGGCGGACATCACCGCCATCGGTAGAAAGAAATAGATGGCTATTAAACGCAGAGATATAACGATAAGGGCTGGACCCGCCACAAAATGCTGCTTTGCTAATGGCTAACTGGTGGTGCTCTATAGAATTAAAAATTCGCAGCCCAGTATCAGCCGTGTTTCGAGAAAGCAGGATTACTTCAACCTGTTCTCGATCCAGCAATGAATTAATATTCAGTAGTTTTTTAACCAGGTTAAAGGCATCACCTGGCTCTAAAGGCTCATCTTCCCGCTCAATTTGATATTGACGATAAGCTTCAACACCCTGATGCTCATAAACCTCATGACTCTCATTGAGGTTAAACAGAGCTCTTGATGAGATAGCAACAGTTAACTTTTCGGGTTTTTGTTTCATAACACTATTGTACTAATAACAGACACCAGTGCCACCTAGTCCACAGTATCCATCAGGATTTTTTGCCAGATATTGCTGGTGATAATCTTCAGCATAATAAAATTGAGGTGCTGTTTTAATTTCGGTTGTTATGACCGGGTGCTCCTGCTCTTTCAGCATGGTTTGGTAATGTGTTTTACTTTGCTCAGCGGCCTGAATTTGCGCATCAGAGTAAGCGTAAATGGCTGATCGGTATTGAGTGCCTTTATCGTTGCCCTGACGCATGCCTTGAGTGGGGTTATGAGCTTGCCAGAATTCTTTGAGCAAGCGTTCATAACTAAGTTGTATTGGATCAAAAGCTAACCAGACGACTTCTGTATGGCCGGTCTGTCCGCTGCACACTTCTTGATAAGTAGGATTAGTAGTGAAGCCTCCAGCATAACCGGCAGCAGTGGTATGCACACCAGGCAAGGACCAGAAATGCTTTTCGGCACCCCAGAAACAGCCTAATCCAAAAAGTGCTTGTGATAGCCCTTGCTCTACAAGCTCATCGGCAGACAGTGTTAAAGGGTTTTTTAATATTACATGGGGCTCAGCAATTTGCATTGCTTCGTCACGCCCTACCAAGGCTTTATCTGCGCTGACTAAAGTTTCTTTATCAAATAAATTTAGCATAATTAAGGTTTAAACTTTGCAGATACCTTTGCAAATAGACAAGTAATCTGAAACCACTTTTTCGATGCCGTGGTCGATGCATTCAATTATAAGGGCATGCCCAATTGAGACTTCAAGAATATCAGGAATACTCAAAAAACTCGGTAGATTTTTCAGGTTTAGATCATGCCCTGCGTTGACGCCAAGCCCAAGTTTTTGAGCCAATATTGCAGCCACCTGATATTTATTCAATACATCTTTTGCTTTGTTACTCGAAAATTCACTTGCAAACTCTTCAGTGTAAAGTTCAATTCGATCAGTGCCACTTTGAGCAGTAAGTTCTATTTGTTCGATATCTGGATCAAGAAAAACGGCGACCCTGACCCCGGCTTTTTTTAAGCGCTGGATGATGGGCTTTAAGGTGTCGAGGTGCTGCGTGAAATCCCAGCCATGATCTGAGGTTAATTGATCTTCAGCATCTGGCACTAATGTACATTGTGTTGGTTTACAGCGTTCAACTAATTGTAAAAATGCTTCAGAGGGATAACCTTCGATGTTGAACTCCACTCGCGGAAAGCCCCTAAGCAAATGCGCCAGCTCATAAGCATCTTGCTGGGTAATATGACGTTCGTCCGGTCGAGGGTGAATAGTAATTCCCTGAACGCCTAATTCAATAAAGCGTTTGGCATAATGCAACAGGTCGGGAGCGTTATGGCCGCGAGAATTTCGTAACAATGCGAGTTTGTTTAGGTTGACACTGAGTGCGGTCATGAGCGTTTACGTCTTTAAAAGGAGATGTAATTCTAGAAGAATTATTGATAAAAAACAGCCAAAAGTTTAGAGTTATTTATAACTTAAAGAATATTAATAGCTGCTGATTTACGATATCTATAAAAATAATTATCGAAATAAATAACAAAAAGGCCAGCAAATGCTGGCCTTTTTGTTTCTGTTGGAAGCTAACTACTCTTCCTCTTGCTCTTCACTGCTTAATTAAAATGGCGAAGGGGCTACAAAATCTGGATCTGGCAAAGCCATCAATACATCATCCGAATCTTGCGGGTAGCTAGGTGCATGTACGCCTAGCAAAGTGTCAAACTCCAGACCATTTGCGTCAACGTAAATAGCTAAGCCCTGCACTATCCGATTCTGTCCCTGCCATGGCAAGGTGTTGTCGTTATCATCAGCTCGAATTGTGAAATCAGCCTGTATTGCTAGGCGGTGTTCCGGTAGATAAGCGAATAACATCGAGTCAGTATGAATGTTAGGGACATGATGAATTTCCAAACGGTTCATCGAATCTTCAATCACCATGACGCCGTTATCAGGTACGACCTGAAATTCTGGATTCAAAGTGTCTTCACCTAAAAGCGTTCTGGGTGTACTAAGTGCCATTCGCAGAAAATCCACACTGTTTTCACTGACAATTAAAGGAATGCCGGCACTAACCATTGGAATCAGGCTGGGGGTATGGTCAGAGTGTGGGTGTGAATTGATGACAGCGGTGATTGGTTTTTCCGAAACGCTGGCTACTGCCTCCATAATGATGCCTGCATTTGCACGGGGTGGAAAACCGCCACTTTCAAACACAATAAAACCATCTTCAAACTCAACGGCTAAAGAATTATAATTTGTAGTGATGTGATAAACACCAGGAGCAACTTCTTCAATTAAATCAGCCGGTGATGGCGCTGCGCCGCCAGGAGGAGGACCAAAACCACCACGCCCGCCACCAGGTGGAGGTGTAATAAGCGCAGTCAGATTGGTTGGATTGGCATCAGCAGCAAGTAAGGCCACTCCAAAGATGGCACCACCGCCCTGCCAGATTTCTGACGTAGCAGGTACCATAACACCGTCCATTTCTTCATAGTCACGATACACAGCAGATACACGCATATTCCCCATAAAGTCATCTTCAACCCAGGTTTCAGTCATGCTAATCAGATTGTCATCATTAATATGAGCATTAACGGTATAACGCATACCTGAAGGAGATGTCTGATTTTCCGGTGATATCCAGCTTAGTACAGTGTCGCCATCCATCATTGATACGCTTACGCCGTTAGTTTCGGCACCCTGTAAAAAGCCCCAAGGCGTCAGCCAAATATTTAACTGGTTGCTCCAGTTCATATCTTGAGCCGTTATATTTTGCGTATAGTCCGCAGGGTACTGAGGGTCATAAAACAAGTTCTGTACATAGGTGTCCCCAGAAGCCAGAGACGCGGGCGCTGCCAGGTCTATGGTTCTAACGTAATGCATTATTTCATCACGGGATATCCAGGGCGGATTCGCTGAACGAGTCTGGCGAAAGCTATTCCTGATACTCCAGGCGCGGCCTGAAACGGTAATCGATGAAAGGTTTTCAGTGCCCATGGCTGCCTGAACATTAGCCAGCACTTCATCAGAGCTTAGAGGGGCTGCTGGCATAGGAGCCGAACTTGCCATTTCCTCCTCTCCAGCACAGGCAACTAAAGCCAGTGTGGATAATAAAATAATAAGAGCGTTACGCATAAGTGATACCTCCGTCGATATCTTTGTCATGTGGCGGTTAAGACTGATACAAGCAGAGGACTTCAGTCGTAGGGGCTTGAGTATAGGGTTAAGTGGCGTAAATTCAAGCATTACTGATAGGACAATAGTGCAAAAAAAAATGCAACTAAAAGCCGGCATAATCTATAAGAAGGAGATACAAATAGCCCCGTAAAATACAGGGCTATTTGTGGGGTGAATCTTCATTTAATAGGCAATTGTAAACTGGGCACGTGAATGTGCGGCTGTTTCCAGTTCATTAACCAAAGCATCAGAATAATCCTCTGCACTGATAGCACTTTCGCCTTTGGCATCAAACATTAATGACGTAGTGCCAAGGCGGTAGTTGCCCTTCTTCTCGCCAGGTTGAATCATGCCCGGCGGACAAAAAACGGTCCAGTCCAGATCGCTGTCGCGCAATCTATCGCGAACTTCACGCATCGCTAATGCTTCTCCACGGTATTCATCAGGCAATGTTTCAGAGATTGAACTGGATAACCTGGCTGCACCGCCTGCACCATGCCCTAATCGGCCACCGCCCGGGGCTTGATAGGAGGAGTGACGGGCTGTTGAATAATAACTAATATTGTCTAACCTTATGCATTGAAAATCAGGAGCATTAGATGTTTGAAATCATTCCCAACTGGCACCCGATCTTTGTCCACTTTACCGTCGCGCTGTTGTCGCTGGCGGCTGGGCTGTTTGTTGTAACGCCGTTCGTTAAATCACCGCTGAAGGAACAGTGGCAGATCGTGGCGCGTTGGGCATTATGGTTTGGTGCGGGATTCACTATTGTCACCGGCCTCACAGGGCTTTATGCCTATAACACTGTTGCCCACGACACCCCTTCTCATTTGGCAATGACCGATCATCGCAACTGGGCGATTGCCACGATCACCTTGTTTTTGGCGCTGGCAATTTGGTCCATCATCTGGGCGCGCAAGAACAAACCCCTTGGCACGGCGTTTGTGGTTTGTATAGCAATCGCGGGCGGTATTTTAGCGTCTACTGCCTGGCATGGCGGCGAAGTGGTCTACCGCTACGGTCTAGGTGTGATGTCGTTGCCCAAGGCGGAGGGCGAAGGGAATAGCCATTTGCATAGCGAAGGCAATGATCATGGCAACAATGTGAACCAACGCATGGAAGGAGGCCACTCGGATCATGACACGGTGAGGGATATCGATGCTGATGGCATGGATACGATGATGAATGACGGAGATAATGATCATGCGCATTAAAATTTATCGGCGAGTAACGTATAGGAGGTTGTTATGCCACATGAGATTATGAAGACGATGCATGAAACGGGAATGCTCGGCAGCCATCACTGGTTGTTCTGGATAGTGATTGTGGTGGCGACAGCGGCGTTGTTTTTTTTGGCTTGGCGCTTCATCAAGTCCCTACGCAAGCGCTCACAGTAACGTAATTCCGGTGGCGAGCTTTAATATCGGAACTGGCACGATGGAGATAAAGGGAGTATAGCTATGGATAGATATAGGGTCATTGTGGTCATTTTGCAGCGAGACTA
>JAESQB010000027.1 GCA_016765375.1 Flavobacteriaceae bacterium
TATGTAGCTCAAAAAAGCCTTCAATATGGAACAAATGCCTAATTTTTAGCCTCAATGAAAAAAGTTTAAGTGAGTTCAATTTTATTATCCATTTTGCAAGTCCCTCATTAAATTGTACATTTAGGTAAATTTTAGCTCTTAAATGGATAAATCATTATCTCCTTTTACCAAAAGACAACTCTTACCCCAAGAAGAAACTCTAGAAATCGCTAAGAAAAAAGAGAAGCTTTTTATTGGTATTCCTAAAGAAATTCATTTTCAAGAAAAGCGCATTTGTCTAACTCCAGACGCTGTAGGCGCCGTAGTGGCACATGGTCACGAGGTTCTTATTGAGCGCGGCGCCGGAGATGGTGCTAGTTTTTCAGACAAGGAATACATTAAAGCTGGTGCTAATATTACCGATGACATTAAAAAAGTTTTTGGTTGCCCTATTATTTTAAAAGTAGAACCCCCTACCCTTGAAGAACTCGATTTGATAAACCCAAATACGGTTCTTATATCTGCGCTACAACTAAAAACACAGCAAAAGGCATATTTTGAAGCTTTGGAGAAAAAGAAAATTACGGCTTTAGGATTCGAATTTATCCGTGATATTGATGGCAGTTATCCTGCAGTACGTGCTTTAAGTGAGTTGGCCGGCACGGCCTCTGTTCTGATAGCAGCCGAACTCATGGTTAATTCAAGTAATGGTAATGGCCTTATGTTTGGTAATATAAGTGGCGTGCCTCCTGTTGAAGTTGTTATAATTGGCGCAGGAACCGTTGGAGAATTTGCAGCCAGATCGGCTTTAGGCCTAGGCGCTAACGTCAAGGTGTTTGACAATTCAATAACAAAACTCAGAAACATACAAACCTGTTTAAGGCAACCTCTATACACTTCGACCCTACAACCTAAAAATTTATTAAAAGCATTAAAACGGTGTGACGTGGCTATTGGGGCCGTAAGAGGAAAGAACAGATCCCCTATATTAGTTTCCAGAACCATGGTTGAAAAATGAAAAAAGGGGCTGTAATAATTGATGTAAGCGTTGACATGGGCGGTTGTTTTGAAACTACCGAAGTCACCTCACATGACCAACCAACAAAAATTATAAATGGCGTTATTCACTACGGCGTTCCAAATATTCCGGCTAGGTACCCTAAAACCGCATCAATGTCTATAAGCAATATATTTACGCCTTATATTATTGAAATTTCAGAAAAGGGCGGCATAGAAAATGCCATTCGAATTAACCATACTTTAAAAAATGGTTTGTATTTTTACCACGGAATTTTAACAAGTAAATCGGTTTCAGATTGGTTTAACCTTTCCTACAGAGATATCAATTTATTAATTTTTTAGTAACATTAAACAACCTGAATTTTAAATGAAACTAATGCATCGCTTCGGCTATTATATGGGAGGATTTGCTATAGGGCTAATTTTCTTAGCCTTTTTTTTAAGTGGAAAAAAAACCACATGTGACTATAGCCCAAACAAAAGAGTATTAAAAAACATAAGAATAAAAGAAAGATCTTTAAGTCCGCAAACAATACAAACGCTTAATGCTTATAGCATGGACAGCACACAAATAAACTATTTATTATTAAAGGGACGTGTGGATTTTTCGAAAAGTAAAACCCACTTAGATTCCTGTAATATTTATGTGATTAAAGGTAAAATAGACAAGAGAACCTTAGAGATTACTGTAAAAAACTGTTCAGAAAAGGCCGAAATACTCAATGCAAGCATTCACAATTAAATCTTTCGTCTGGCTTTCTCTTTTTTTATAAGCGCTAATTCCCTACTGGTTTGACCGGCCACCGAAGTGTTTTCTTCTGCCCTTCTAATTAAATAAGGCATCACATCTTTTACTGGACCAAAGGGTATATATTTTGCTACATTATAACCTGCCTTTGCCAGATTAAAACTTATATGATCGCTCATACCGTATAACTGTCCAAACCAAACTCTGTTATCATCAAGAGAAAGTTGTTTTTCTCCTATCATATGCATAGCCAAATAGCAACTGGCTTCATTATGAGTTCCTATAAAGAGCGATATATCGTCTAAAGCAGAAAAAATATATTTTAATATGGCATCAAAGTTGTCATCAGAAGATTGTTTACTCTCACAAATAGGTGATTTATAGCCTTTGCTTTTGGCACGATCATTTTCTTTTTCCATATAAGCACCCCGCACAATTTTAAATCCAAGCTTATAACCTTTAGCTATAGCCTCTTTATGCAGTTGCCTTATATAATCCAATCGATCCCAACGGTAACATTGTAAAGTATTATAAACAACAACTTTATCGCGATTATACTTCTCCATCATCCTGGTAACCAGGTTATCTGCTGCATCCTGCATCCAACTCTCCTCAGCATCAATAAGTAAGACAATGTTTTTATCGCTCGCTATTTTACAGATAACATCAAAACGTTTCTCTATACGCTCCCATTCCTGTTGTTCTTCATTATTTAAACTTGCTTTTTCTGAAACCTTCTGCCAAATTTTAAAACGTCCTAAACCTGTAGGTTTAAAAACTGCAAAAGGCATTTCTTTTCTATTTTGAGCAAAAATAGTAAGCTCCTCTACCTTGTTAAGGGTTGCATTAAATTGTTCTTCATTCTCTTTACCCTCTACTGAAAAATCCAAAACCGAATTCACCCTTTTTTCATAAAGCCTATCAACAACAGGCAGGCAATCTTCTTTATTAACGCCACCACAAAAATGATCAAAAACTGTTGCCCTAATTAAACCTTCTACAGGCAGATTGACATTAAGAGCAAATTTAGTAACCGTTGTTCCTATTTTAACCAGCGGTGCCGCTGAAATCATTTTAAACAAAAAATAAGCCCTATCCAGCTCAGAATCTGACTTTAAAGTAAAAGCATCTGCAGTATTTTCAAAAAGGGTGTCGTTCATGATAAACCATTTATTCGCCACAAATATAATTAGATTTATCTCCTAATTATTTAAGATTTCTACTTAATTTCACCATTTAAATTTTATATTAAAGCAACTATATAGCGCGTCTTATTCAAAATAATTTTAGACCTGCCAGAAATGGCTCTATAACTAAAAAAAGCGATGACTATTGGGAATGTGTAAGCTTTAAAATAATATAAACGACACATGAAACAGATAAAA
>JAESQB010000257.1 GCA_016765375.1 Flavobacteriaceae bacterium
CGCTGCCTAGTTGGTCATTTTTACTTCATATTTATACTAAAAAATCTTACTCACGTACAATAATAGTACACTTCGCAATCTTTTTTAGCATAACTATTTTGTAAAAAGATATAACAACTTTTACTTTTACTTATAATCAAATAATTTACTTAATTAATCTTACTCACGTACAATAATAGTACGCTTCACAATCTTTTTTTAATATAAGCTTTAATTTACAAATTATTAATTATTTATAGATATAATTAATAATGAATTTAAATGCAAAATGGTCATTTTTTTTAGAAGATGAGTTAAAAAAACAATATTTTACAGATTTAATATATAATATTGATAATGAATACAAATCAAAAAAAATCTTTCCTAATTATGAAGATATATTTAGAGCTTTTAATTTAATATCACCTGATAAAATAAAAGTTATAATTATAGGTCAAGACCCTTACCATGGGTTGAACCAAGCTAATGGTCTTGCTTTTTCAGTTTCAAAAAAATGTAAAATACCACCATCACTAAAAAATATTTTTAAAGAATTATCTGATGATATTGGATGTGATATAAGTCTACATGGTGATTTGACTTCATGGGCTAAGCAGGGTGTATTGTTAATTAATACTACATTAACAGTTCAAGAGGCTAAGGCAAATTCTCATAAAGACTTTGCTTGGGATGTTTTAACTAATTCGATAATAAAAAGATTATCTTTAAATTATAAAAATATTGTATTTATATTATGGGGTAGTGTCTCTCAGAAAAAAGAACTATTTATTGATAGTGATAGGCATTTAGTTCTAAAAGCTCCACACCCATCACCATTATCATCATATAGAGGTTTTTTTGGCTCAAAACCATTTTCAAAATCAAATGAATATCTTATAATACATAAGAAAAAAGAAATAAATTGGTGTCTTAGTTGATTTTAAAATTTGCCATTACAGCTAAGTGATCTGAATAACCTTTACCCTTATGTTTACGTATTTTAGCACGTGATACTTGCCATCTATAAATATTTTTCTTTTTAAACAGGTATTTTTTATCTAGATTTTTAATACTATCTTTTACATAATATATATCTTTTTTATTTAAAAGGGATTGAGATATTAATATATTATCCATAGCCTCTTTTTTTCCTCTATATATATATGAATACCTTTTTACTTTATCTGTGTCATACCATAGGTTATAGAAATTATTTTGAGTGTATTTAGTTCTTGATAGGGAATTGTTTTGCTTTATACTTTTTAGTACATGGTTAATACCAGTAATTCCATTAGTATCATTTAGTCTTCTTTTTCTTTTAAATTTTATATACTCTTCATAGTCTGAATTAAAATCACCTAATAATATAATATTTTTGTCAAAACCTATTTCTTTAATCCGATTCACAAGAGTTTTTGCCGACACTATCCTCATACTCTCTGGTCCAGATTTTGACTTCCAGTGATTAGTAAATATATACAGGTCTTTATTGTTTATTTTAAATTTTGTCTCAAGTATATTTCTAAACTTATATGTAGGACTAACTACTAACTCTTTGGAGTATACAAATGGTATTTTGCTTAGTATAGCTACTTTTATAGCTGTATGCTTTTTATTAGCAATTGAATAATATCTGTAATATAGACCTTTTTGTTTTAGTGTAAATCTTAAATCCAAAAGAGCTTTTAAAGAGTGTATCTCTTGCAAAGCAATAATATCTGCATCTATATCTTTTATAACCTTTGATAAATTTTGAAGTTTTGTTTTATAGTTTTTTTTATTCCAAAGAGATTTACCGTAGGGTTTATATTCTTTGTATTTATATCCTTTTTTTTCCAAGTCAAAAAGATTCTCTACATTGTAGGTAGCTATTTTCAAATTTGTGTCTCCAATTGCCAATGTAATATATAAAATTAATAAAGTAAAATACTTCACTTAAATATGCCGTTAAGTCTAAGTAAGTTGTCTGGATTAGCTTTTCTGCCCATAAGTTCTTGAAAAAGTGTATCCATACTTTTAGCTCCACCACCTTGGAGTACTATATCTAAGTATTTTTTAGCTGTAGTTGAATCAAATATACCTTCATCCACTACAGAGAAAAATGCATCTGCACTTAAAACTTCAGCCCATTTATAACTATAATATCCAGCTGCATATCCACCAGCAAATATATGAGCAAAACCATTTTGAAATTTGTTATATGATGCTGTTTTAATTAATGATGTTTTTTTTCGGATTGAATCTAGTAAATTTTGTACTTCATCACCTTGATATATTTTAGAATGTAATTTAAAATCAAAGATAGAAAATTCTAACTGTCTAAGCATAGCACTAGCAGATAAAAAGTTTTTACTGCGTACTAACTTAGTAATCATCTCATCAGAGATTATCTCATTAGTTTCATGATGAGTAGCAAAAAGTTTTAATACTTTTGGTTCATATGCAAAGTTTTCTAAAAATTGAGATGGAAATTCTACAGCATCCCATTCAACTCCATTTACTCCAGAAACTTCATTTTCATTTATATTACTTAGTAAATGGTGAATAGCATGACCCATCTCATGAAAAAGGGTAACTACATCATCATGTCTAAGAAGAGAAGCATTTGTATCACTTGAAGCTGGAAAATTACATACAATAAAAGCTGATGCTAGTTGTTCATCCCCATCTTCATTTGTACAATGAGTTTGGAAGTTATGCATCCATGCACCACCACGTTTACTTTCCCTAGCTTCAAGGTCTAAATATAACCTAGCTCTTAGTTTATCTTCTACATATAAATCATATGAAAATGCTTTTTCATGCCATAAGTCTTCAGTAATTTGTTTAAAGCTGATGCCAAATAGTTTATTTAAAAATTTAAACATACCATTTACTACATTTCTTTGTTCAAAATATGCACGATACACCTCTTCATCAATATCATATTTTTCTTTTTTTAGTAACTCGCTATAATATGCAGTATCAAAACTTTGTAGTGGTTCAGCAGATAGTTTTTGTACCTCTTTTAATTCTTCTTTAGCTTGTTCATATGAGTTAGTGATAAGTTTTTCTAAAAATCCTACTACACTATGCTCGTCTTTTGCCATTTTAGATGCTAATGAATATTGTGCATAGTTGTCACAGGTGTTATCGTTGTTAGTGTTGTAATATTAGCAAGAGGACTCGTCTCAATATTATTGGGTTTTAGTGTGTTGTTTACAGCCAAACTACCCACATAAAAAGC
>JAESQB010000258.1 GCA_016765375.1 Flavobacteriaceae bacterium
CGCGTCAAGGCATCTTTGAGAGTAGAAAGATCTGTTGCAAACGATAAGCGCATATAGCCTGGCGCGCCAAATGCGCTACCGGGTACTAGGGCAACCCCTAATTCGCTGATCAAGTATTCAGCGAGGGCAACGTCATCATTGACTCCGTCAACGGCATCGATGAGACCTTGGACGTGGGGAAAGGCATAAAATGAACCGGTAGACTCGATACAATGTATGCCGTTAATTGAATTCAGCATTGCAACAACGTAGTCGTGCCGTTGTTTGAATGCCTCAACCATATGGTTGAGGTCTTCAGCAGGGCTATTTAACGCCGCCGTAGCCGCGGCTTGAGCGATGGAGGTCGCGTTAGACGTACTTTGTGACTGGATGGTAGTCATAGCACTAATTAGTTCGACAGGCCCAGCGGCATAACCAATGCGCCAGCCAGTCATAGCATAGGCCTTGGATACACCGTTAATCACGATACTGCGGGGGATCAATTCGGGGCACACATTGACTATGTTACAAAATGGCTCCCTGGACCAATAAATATGCTCGTAGATATCATCGCTGAGAATAACGACTTTTGGATAGTCTGCTAGAACGTCGCCTAATGCGCGTAGTTCGGATGCACTGTAAACCGAGCCGGTCGGATTGCTTGGGCTATTAAGTATTAACAAACGTGTTTTATTTGTTAATGCGCCTTTTAATTCTTTTGCCGTAATTTTAAAGTGCTGTTCTATCTCGGTATGGATAATAACCGGCGTACCTTCGGCTAGTTGTACCATGTCGGGGTAAGAGACCCAATAGGGCGCAGGAATAATGACCTCGTCACCGTTATCGAGTAGAGCTTGGCAGAGATTATAGATGCTATGCTTGGCGCCAACAGAGACTAAAATTTGATTTAATTCATAATCCAGTTTATTTTCGCGCCTAAACTTGTCGCAAATCGCTTGGCGTAAATCAATGGTGCCCGCCACGGCGGTGTATTTCGTCATGCCAGAATTGATGGCATCAATGGCAGCTTGTTTGGCCACGGCCGGCGTATCAAAATCAGGCTCACCTGCACCCAGACCGATTACATCCTCACCTGCTGCTTTGAGGGCGTTGGCTTTGGCGGTAATAGCAAGAGTGGCGGAAGGTTTTATTTTATGCGTACGGCGTGCGAGTTTTATTGTCATGGGTAATGGCTACGAAGATAGGCTAGGAGCCTGTCGGGTTTAGGACAAATCTACTGCAGGAAAGCCATTTTTGCCAGATTCTCCGATCATTTTCGTTAAATAAACTCACTATTCGCCTCAAATGATCGACAAATCTGACTAAAAAGGGCTTTCCCTCGCTACCATTGTTTAAGTCCGACAGGATCCTAAACAATGAATTTGAGAGAATACTTGTTGTCATCATTACCTTACATAATAATGCATCAATTAAAATACGCAATAAGTTAAGTGATGGCATCGGGCAGTAAAGCAAAATCTGGGCACGGCAAACGCTTCGAATTGATATCGAAGTTCTCACCAGCAGGGGATCAGCCGACCGCAATAGCGCAGCTTATAGAAGGTTTAAACGATGGTTTGGCTAAGCAAACATTGCTTGGCGTTACCGGCTCCGGTAAGACCTTTAGCATTGCCAAGGTGATCGAAGCAGTGCAACGACCGACCATGGTGTTGGCGCCGAATAAAACCTTAGCCGCCCAGCTTTATGGCGAAATGCGTGAGTTTTTCCCCAATAACTCTGTGGAATACTTTGTTTCTTATTACGATTATTACCAGCCAGAAGCCTATGTGCCATCATTGTTATTGAGGAGCAAAAGAAAGAGGTAGAAAATGCACATCAAGAACTTGAAGAAAAGAATCAAGAAATAATGGATTCTATTATTTATGCAAAACGAATACAATCTGCTATATTACCTCCTGATAAAGTTGTGAAAGAATATTTTAAAGATTCTTTTATTTTATATAAGCCTAAAGATATTGTTGCTGGTGATTTTTATTGGATGGAACACAAAGAAGGGAAAGTACTATTTGCAGCAGCAGATTGTACAGGGCATGGTGTGCCAGGGGCAATGGTAAGTGTAGTTTGTAATAATGCATTAAATCGCTCTGTTAGAGAGCACGGTTTAACTGACCCTGGAGAAATTCTTAATAAAGCACGAGAAATCGTAATTCAAGAATTTGAAAAAAGTCATGAAGAAGTAAAGGACGGAATGGATATAGCACTGTGTGCATTAGAAGGGAAGCTACTTAAATATGCTGGAGCAAACAATCCACTTTGGGTAATTAGGGAGGGAGAAATCATAGAAATTAAAGCAAATAAACAACCTATAGGTAAATTCGATAATCCTTTGCCTTATACAACACACTCTATCGAATTGCAGGAGGGAGATACGGTTTATCTATTTTCAGATGGATACGTTGATCAATTTGGTGGAGAAAAAGGAAAGAAGTTTAAAGCTAAGTCATTTCGGGAATTACTCCTTAAAAATCAAGATAAAACAATGGAAGAGCAAAAAAGCATTTATGATGAAACTTTTAAAACTTGGAAAGGAAATCTTGAGCAAATTGATGATGTGTGTATAGTTGGAGTAAGAATATGAAGAGGCTAATTTGCATATTATGTTTCATAATATCTTTTCAAAGCTTTGCTCAGACCTTTGCTGATAAAGGATTTTACCTGATAGATAGTTTAGTATTAAGTAATCTTTCAACTTACGATATTCATTTAATAGACAGTGCTTTAACTATTTTTCATGATGCTAAAGAAGATACGAATAGAATAGCAGCACTTGGTATTATTTGTGAAAACATGATGCACAATGATTGGCATAAATTCCAATACTTTCAACAAAACCTTATAGAGAAAACATTACAGAAAAAACTTACACAGCAAGTCAAAATCAGAATTAAGCACTCTTTAGCAAGTAGTTTAAATAATTTGGGATACATCAATATTGTAAAAGGGAACACCCTTAATGGATTAAATTATTATGAACGAGCACTAAAAATCCAAAAAGAATTAGGAGATACTAGAGGGGAGGCAATCTCTTACAACAACATTGGATTGGTATATTATAACCAAGGTGATATTCCACTTTCGCTCAATTATTTTCATGCTTCATTAAAAATAAAAAGAAAAATAGACGATAAGCGAGGAATAGCTAATTCATATATTAATATTGGTGGAATATATAGGAATCAAGGAGACATAGACTTAGCACTAGATTATTACCTTAAAGCACATAGTTTTTTAAAAGAATTAAAAGACAGAAATGGGGTCGCTGGTTGCCTTAATCATATTGGGTTCATATACGAAACAAGAGGTGATATTTCCCTCGCATTAGAATATTATAAAAAATCCTTATCAATAGTATATGAAATTGGCAACAAAGCTTCTATTGCAATTTCATATGGAAATATTGGCAACATATATAAGACGAGAAACGAGATCCCCTTAGCCAGGAAAAATTTAACAAAGTCGTTAAAGATAAGAGAAGAATTGAGTGATAAGGATGGAATAGTGGTGTCCTTGATTAAACTCGGGCAATTGGATTTAGCAGAGAATGATTTTGATAATGCAGAAAAAAAAGGGCTTAGATCTTTAGAATTATCTAAGGAAATGGGATACCCTAAACATGTGAAAATGTCAGCATTATTACTGAGCCAAGTTTACGAAAGAAAGGGTAATGGAATAGAAGCCTTAGCAATGTTCAAGCTTTCTACTCTTATGAATGACAGCATAATTAATGAGAATACTAAAAAGACAAGCATTAAGCAACAGGCAAAATTTGAATACGAAAAACAAAAAGTACAAGATGATGCCAATCACGATAAATTAATAGCCATTGAGTTAGAGGAAAAGGACAAGCAACGGATAATAATTTATGCAACTATTACTGGGTTGATTTTAATAGCTGTTTTTTTATTCTTTGTGTTTAATAGGCTTCAAATTACTAGAAAACAAAACAAAGTTATAAAAGAACAAAAGGTAATTGTTGAAAAAGCTAAACATGAGTTAGAAGAAAAAAATCAAGAAATAACGGACTCAATAACTTATGCTAAACGGATACAAGAAGCTATTCTTCCAACAAAGGATGAAGTAAAAGAATTGCTACCTAATAGTTTTATTTTTTATCAACCAAAAGATATTGTTGCTGGTGATTTTTATTGGATTGATAAAAAAGAAGAGTTTGTTTTGTTCGCTGCTGCTGATTGTACTGGGCATGGTGTCCCTGGAGCTATGGTTAGTGTAGTATGCTATGCTGCATTAAATAGGGTGATTAGAGATTATGATTTACTTGATCCTGGGAAAATATTAGACAAAACTCGAGAAATTGTAATAGAGCAGCTAAGCAAAACTTCTGAAAATAAAGGTTTTTCAATGGAAAACATGAACGATGGAATGGACATAGCCTTATGTGTTTTAAATACCAAAACCAATCAACTTAAATTTTCTGGTGCTAACAATCCTCTTTGGATATTGAGAAGTGGAGCAGAAGAAATAGAGGAAACTAAAGCTAACAAACAGTCTATTAAGAGAATAGAAAATCCAATTCCTTTTATAACCCATGAATTAAAATTGAGTAAAGGAGATTGTATCTATGTATTTTCAGATGGCTTTGCAGATCAGTTTGGAGGAGAAAAAGGTAAAAAATTAAAGCATAAACCTTTTAAACAAATGTTGTTATCTATGAAAGATGAAACGATGGATAATCAATTGCAAAGTATTAATAATCAATTTAATGCTTGGAAGGGTAATCTAGAGCAAGTTGATGATGTTTGCATCATAGGCGTTAGAATATGATGCAAAGTTTACCCTGAGCCTGTCGAATGAGTATTATAGGTATTAGAATTTAATAATAGTCTTCTAGATAACACATTGGATGATTATTTGGCAAACTAATTAATAATGTTGTAATTTTGTTATACAATTAAAAACTACGATTATGAAAAAAACAAACATTTTAGCTGTACTGTTGTTGGTTGTTCTTACAGCTACTAATACACTAGCTCAAGAATTACCGAAACCGAGCCCTGCTGCAACTGTTGAACAACGTATAGGGTTGACTGATTTTAAAGTTGTTTACTCGAGACCAAGCGTAAAAGATAGAATGATATGGGGAGATTTAGTGCCTTTTGATAAAGTTTGGAGAACTGGAGCAAATGCCAACACTTTAATTACTTTTTCTGATGACGTAAAAATTAGTGGACAAGCAATAAAGGCTGGAACGTATTCTATTTTTACAATACCTGTTCAAGGAGGAGATTGGACAGTAATGTTTAATTCTATTACTGATGGTTGGGGAACGGGAAAATATGATAAGGCAAATGATGTGATAACATTATCTGCAACTCCTATTAAAGGTATGTTCGAAGAATCGTTACGTTTTTCTTTTGAGAAATTAAAAAGGAATAGAGGTAGTCTAGTGTTTGCTTGGGATGTTGTTACTATTGATATACCTATTGAAGTTGATGTAGATAAAAAAGCTTGGGAGAATGTTGACAAAGCAGTAGCAGAAGCTACAGATGATAATAAAGCTGGGGTTTATAGAAATGCAGCTAAGCATTCAGCTTCAACTAAAATGCGATTAGACGAAGGTTTAAAATGGATTAATGAATCTATTGATGCTAAAGAATCTTGGCACAGCTATTGGGTAAAAGCAGATGTACAGCATGCAGCTGGAGATAACGCTGGAGCGATTGCTAGCGCTAAGAAAGCTATCGAAGTAGGTGAGGCTGGAGCAACAGATGAAAAACCTTTTAATTATAAAGATCGTTTAGAAAAAGCGATTACAGAATTTAAGTAGTGAAACTTCACATTTTAATGTAATTAGTTGAACTATTCCGCTGAAAAGAGGAATCTAGTAGTACAAAAAAAGCCTCAATCTTCTGATTGAGACTTTTTCTATTTAATGAAATCTAAGGATTAATCTTTTACTTTTTCAAACACTATTCTATAATGTTCAAACACTTCATTTTCAAATACCTTTAAATTAGATTGTATTTTAAATCTACGCATCCATTCTCTAAAGGTAGAATCAAATAAATAATCAGGAATCAAGGTAGCAAAAAGCAAGTATTTTCTAAAACTGAATTTTTTAAATTGAGCTGTCCACCTATGAATTGTTTCTATGTAATCCAGTCTTCCACTATCAACCGATATTAATTTAAAATGCTCTTTAGTAGCTGGGTTTATCAATCCTTCTTTTCCATAAGGAAGCCAAGAGCCAGGGAATACACGACAAATAATGTCCATATATTCAGCATTAGTAAATTCATTTTTGCTTGTATCAGTCTTATCAAAAGGTATCGTATCAAAATCTACCATGTTTGGTCCAAATACCATAGACTGACAATAGAAACGACCTCCTATAGGAAGTAGGCTAGCTACTTGCTTAAAATATCTTTCATAAATTTCGTCTCCTTTGCCTGCTTTGTATTCTTCAACAGAACATAAGTGTTCAGGGCTACCCATAGCTGTTACAACATCAAACTTTCCAAAAGTTTCTGGAGTAATGTCTTTAGAGTCCATGTGTTTAACATTTAAACCATTTTTTACGCAAGCATCAGCTTGTCCTTTGGCTAATACTACACCTGTTGTTTCTGCACCTTTACCGTCTAAATAATCAATAAAAGCACCCCATCCACATCCGATATCCAATACTTTTGAACCTTCTTTAATGTTACAATTATCATAAATAAAATCGTGTTTTTTCAATTGACCCTCTTCTGTAGTCATTGAGAAATCTCCATCAAATCTAGCACCACTATATGCTCCTTTATCTCCTAGGCTTAGACGAAATATTTTATCCATTCTAGTATAGTGTGCATCTAATTCTCCTTGGTCTGCCATAATTATATTTAATATTAAATTAGTGTGTGAAAGTAATAATAATTTAATGATTTATTTGGAGATGCTTTTATCAAAAGGATTAATTATTGAGGCAAATAAAACTACTAGCCCACAACCAATAACATTGTACCATAAGTAAGCTATTTTTTCCACTTCGTGCCCCATAATATATGAGCTTATATCTTTCCCGAAAAAATGTAGAATAATTACTAAAGATTGAGCTATGATCGCTCCAATAAAAGTTGCTTTTCCTTTTATTCTTTTTAAGAAGAAAGCGATTAGAAAAATCCCTAGTATTGTTCCATAAAATATAGAACCAAGTATATTAACAAGTTCAATTAAGTTTTCAGAAAAAGCTGCAAAAAATGCGAACATAATTGCCAATACTCCCCAAACAGCAGTTAATACTTTTGAAGCTACTAAATAATGTTTCTCTGAATGTTCTTTTTTATTTAACCGTTTGTAAAAATCTATTGTTGTCGTGGTTGCTAAAGCATTTAGCTCGCCCGAAGTAGAGGACATTGCCGCAGAGAAAATGACAGCCAAAAGTAATCCAACTAAACCAACGGGGAGATAATTCATTATAAATGATAAAAATACATAATCTGAATCTCTAGATTTATTATCAGGTACTGCAATACTGACTAATTCTTTTGCTTTATCTCTTATTACTATCGCTTCTGCTTCATTACTTTTTACTGTTAAAATAGCATAGTCTAGTGTTTCTGAATCATAATTGGTTTTGTTGTAATTGTTTACAACAACTTTTAATGCTTCTTTTTTCTTTTTATGTACTGCGGTATAATCTGCTTCAATGGTCTTCATATCCTCCGCATATTCTGTTTGGTACACTTTCTCGGTAGCATTTTCATTAAACAAAACTGGGTGCTCTTGATATTGAAAAAACACAAAAACCATTACCCCAACAAACAGAATAAAAAACTGCATTGGCACTTTCATAATGGCATTAAACATTAATCCCATTCTGCTTTCATAAACTGAACTTCCACTTAAATAACGTTGTACTTGAGATTGGTCCGTTCCAAAATAGGAGAGGGCTAGAAAAGTTCCGCCAGTTATCCCTGTCCAGAAGGTGTAGCGTTTATCCAAATCAATAGAGAAATCAATTACATCTAGTTTCCCCATTATACCAGCTACAGAAATAGCATCGCCAAATGAAACATAATCTGGCAGCTCATTCACAATGATGAAAAATGCAGCAAACATTCCCGACATAATTACTCCCATTTGCCATTTTTGGGTTAAGCTTACCGCCTTTGTTCCCCCAGAAACGGTGTAGATAATTACTAATGTTCCAATGAGTAAAATAGTTAAACTCAAATTCCAACCTAAAGCACTTGATAAGATAATTGCTGGAGCATAAATGGTGATTCCAGCTGCTAAGCCTCGCTGAACTAAAAACAAGAATGCTGCTAATAATCTGCTTGAAACTCCAAAACGAGATTCTAAAAATTCGTAAGCTGTAAAGACTTTCAACTTATAATAAATGGGAATAAATACTGCCGAAACTATAATTAGAGCAATAGGTAATCCAAAGTAGTTTTGAACAAACCCCATTCCAGACTCATAGGCTTGGCCAGGAGTAGAAATAAAAGTAATGGCACTGGCTTGAGTTGCCATAACAGAAAGACCAATAGTGGTCCATTTCATTTCATTACCACCACGTAAATAATCTTGGAGGTTAGCATTTTTACGGGTTTTCCAAGTGCCATAAGCAACAATAAAACCTAGTGTTCCAAGCATTATTATCCAATCAACAATACTCATTAATTATATGTATTAGTGAGTAGATAGAATAAGATAATTAGGAAAGCTAAAAATCCAAGAACAAAAAGGTAGAGTCCTTTCCAGTTTTTGAAAAATGGTGGTTTTTGTAGCTTATCTCCCATAAGAAATAATATTAGCAAATAATTTAAATGCTCCAGGAACACCAGCTGGTAATTCTCTAAAGAAAGAGATTCCCGTATAAATAAAGCTTCCTTTTCCGTAATTAGCAACTAATAAAGCACCTTTTACCATTTCTTCATTAGGATCGCTCCAACCTAAAATAGGAGTGTAGTTCTCGTCCCATTCATTTGGAAAGTACAAACCACGTTCTTGCACCCAATTATCAAAATCTGATGCTAATATTTTATTGGGAGTATTCATAATAGCATGTTCAGGAGCTAAGAAAGTTACTTTGGCTTCTTCAACTGTTACTCTATTTCTGGATAGCTTTAAAGGGAATGGAGCCATTGTTTTAGTGTCAATTCCTCTATTGGTATTGTACTGCACCACATAATTACCACCATCTTTTACATATTCCATTAGTTTATCATAAACATTGATCATGTATTTATTAGTATTGTAGGTTCTTATTCCCGCAACAATAGCATCATATTGCGATAAATCACTATTCTTTAAACTGTTTTCATCTAGTAAAGTAATTGTATAACCTAATTGCTCTAATGCAGTTGGAACTTCATCTCCAGCACCTTTAATGTAACCAATATTCTTGCCTTTTATCTGTACATTTAAACGAACCAGTTTCGCTTTGGCTTCTGGTAATAAGGTTTGTGTTTGAATGTGATTGTATTCTATGGTAACTAAACTCTTAGCAGTTTTTTCAGCATCATTCAATATTACCTTTACTTCGCCAACACTTTCATTAGCAGAAGGAGTAACATTAAATGATACTACTTTTTCTTCATTTTTAGTTGCTAAATTATAAGAGATGGAAGTCGGTTCACTTTTCCAACCTTTAGGTAAATTTATTTCTACAGCCCCAATCAGGCTATCTTCATGAGCTTTTAGCGTAACTCTAATTTCTTTCGTAGCATTATTTGAGAAAATAAATACATTGTCTGAAATGTTAGCTGTTACTTTTGGGAGTACTACAAAAGGTCTATAAATTTCTCCTTTTACTCTGTCAGTGTGTTTATTAACAACATTTCTGAATACTGGAAAAAAGTTACCATTTATTTTAAAAGTAAATAGCACATAATTTTCTGACCTATTTTGAGGGTTACCAATTAAATCTTGAGAATCAACAGTATATATCCCTTTAAAATCATGATTTAACCAATAAGGATTAGTTTTTTGATGTTTTGGAAGAGTGTAGTTATGCTTAAAACTGAATGCTACATTGTTTGTTAATGTAGTATTAATTGCCGTATCTTTTTCTCCATATTTAGCTTCCAATAACTCTATTTTTAAGCTACTTCTATTAACCATACGAGTAGTCAATTCTATTTCAGAACCGATAGCAGCACTATAATCATTAGTGGTAACCTCTACAAATAAACCAGCACAAGCAGAAATCACCTGTCTAATCTTACTTAACATTATCCATTTCCATTGATTGGCATCTGGAAGTTTGTCAATTATTTCATAAGCTTTAAATAATGTAGGAACTATTTTTTCTGGATGCTCCCCATCAAAATTAGCATTAGATTCAATAATCATTTCCTCAATTTTAGCTCCACCTTTTATTTTATTCCAAGTAATATCAATTCCATCAAAAATGTCATTGTTACCGCCTTTTTTTCCTTTAATTAGTTCCAAATATTCTAATTTAGAACCTCTAACTTTCCCAGAACCAAAACCTTGGCTTTTGTGCATGGTTCTGCTTTCTGAAGCCATTTCAGAATAAGATTTTCCAAGCAAAGTGTTATAAGTTCCTACATCAATGGTGGTGTATTTCCCATGATTATCTTTTGCTTTTTGAGGCAGTTCTTTATCCCACCAAGTACTCGTGTTTAAGTATAATCGTTTAGGTTGCCAAACTGAGGTGTAATCTAATTGCTCAGGGAATGCTTTTGGGTCTCCAGCTAAATCAAATGCTTCTTCGGCTAAAATTGCTGATGCCGTATGATGTCCATGACCTCCTGTAGAAGTAGAAGGGAAACGAGTAATGATTACATCTGGTCTAAATTTTCTAATTGCCCATACTGCATCAGCCAAAACTGACTTTTTACCCCACTTTTTAAATGTTTCTTCTGCTGTTTTGGAGTATCCAAAATCAACAGCCCTTGTAAACAGTTGCTCTCCACCATCAATTTTACGAGCTTCTAATAATTCTTGGGTCCTTAAAGCTCCCATTAATGGTCCTTTTTCTGTTCCAATAAGGTTTTGTCCGCCATCACCACGAGTTAAAGATAAATAGCATGTTCTAACCATCGTCTCATTTGCCATATAGGCAATTAGGCGCGTATTTTCATCATCAGGATGAGCAGCGATGTACAAGACACTGCCCAACACATTTAATTTTTTTAGTGATAGTCTAATTTCTAATGAGTTGAGTTGTTTTTGAGAAAAATTTGGTAGAGCCAACAGCAAAGCAAATACAACAAGTATTTTTTTCATAATTCTAAAAAATTGAAGAGCAAATGTACTGATTTGAGGGTTAGATGGAAGTTAATAAATGACAAAAAGGGGAGCATTAAACTTTTAAACCAACAACCAATACGTCATCAATTTGTTCATAGCTACCTTTAAAGCTATGGAATTCTTTTTTCACCTTGTCATATTGTTTGTCAGTGCTTAAGGCACTTGTACTTACTAAGAAATCAATTAATGGAGCATAATAATACTTTTTAGTTTTTTCTTCTCCTTTTTGATCAGGAAAACCATCGGTAAATAAGTAAATTGTACTTCCTGAATTATAGCTAAAATTTTGATTAGATAACAATACTCTTTCATTTAAACCTATAAAAACATTGTCGCCACGCAAACGAGTAGTTTCTTTGTTTTCTACTATGTAACAAGATAGGTGGGTGCCACAGAATTGTAATGATTTTTCTTTTTCATCAATACAAATAAGTGCAATATCCATTCCATCTTTACCACCCCAACGTTCAACACTTAATTGTTCTCGAAGCTTTTTATTTAATTGTGAAACAATTTCAGCAGGAGAAAGAATTTCTTTTGTATTCATAATATCATTCAGAATATTAATACCTATAATCGTCATAAAAGCACCAGGAACACCATGACCTGTACAGTCAGCAACAGCTAAATACTTTTTGCCACCTCTTTCATATACCCAATAAAAATCACCACTAACAATATCTTTCGGATTGAGGTAAACCATAATGTTGGGAAATAATTTCCAAACATCTTCTTTAGCTGGATAAACTCCTTTTTGTATTCTTTTGGCGTAATCAATACTGTCAGTTATGAGTAAATTTTTATGTTCAATTTCTTTATTCTGCTTTTTTTTCTGAAAGAACTGATAAGTGATAAAGGCAATAACAATAAATCCAAGTAATCCTATCCATAGTAATATAGTGCTGATAAATTCTTCATGCTTTAATTTAGTGTTAGATAGTTTTAGTGCTTGTTCTTTTTTCTCTGTATCATATTTAACTTCTAGCTCATTCATGTTGTTTTTAATGTCCTCACCAGTTATACTATCTTTTATTGCGATATAATTTTCGTAATGTACTAATGCTAAATCGTTCTTACCCCAACCTTTATAGGTTCTGTGAAGTATGTTGTGAATACCTCTAATTAAAAACTTAGTATTCCCTTTAATAGAAAGATTTAAGGCCTCTTTTAATTTGCTTTCGGCAGCTACATATTTTTTTTGATCTGTATAAATTCCTCCAATAGTCATTAATGCATTAGCAATGAAATAATCGTTGTTTTCATTTCTCCCAATAGCTAAAGCTTCTTCGTAATTTGTTAAAGCCTTTTCATCTTCATTTTTCTTACTATATAAAATCCCCATGTTAACCAATATCGCATAATTAAAACGGATACTTATTTGTTTGTCTTTAATCAGAGGAATATATTCTAAGCATTTATTGTAGTAAAGTAGGGAGGTATCCAATTTATCTATAAGGTCATATATTATTGCTTTGTTGTTATAAACGGAAGCGAAGGCTAGCGGTTTTTGTGTTTGATTTGCAATTATTAATGCGTTATCATAAATAGCTAGTGCTTTGTCATATTCTTCCATTCTACGATAAATGGAGCCTAATCCATTATATGAGCTGCCAATAATTTTAGGGCTAATTTTTGCAGAATCTCTTAAAATTTCATAATAAAAGTCAAGTGCTAATTCAAAGTTTCCTTTTTCAATATGATAAATAGCCAACCTGCTGTTTGCCTTTGCTACACCATCAGGATAGTTTATTTTTTGAGCATATTCTTTACCTAGTACAGCAAAATAAATGGCGGAATCTCCATCATATGCTTTTGATAAAGAAATGAATGCATCAATTTTTTCTTCTTTTGGTGTGTCAGATTTCTTTACAAGTTTTTTTAAACTAATTATTTCAAAATCTTGGCTAAATCCGTGTAGAGAAAACCCAATAAATAATAATATGATTGCTAATTGCTTCACTTAAGAATTAATAATATATTCAAATTTCATTTCTACCATTAATTCAAATTCTTCGCCAGATTCTTTCATGTCAGTATCCATCTCATCGTAATGCCATTTTACTTTAAAAAGGTCACTTTCTTTATTAAACTCTTTTAACTGTAGGAAAATATCTAGTAAAAACTTAGCGGAAGTAGAATTGAAATATTCTAAATTAAATATAAAATCAATAGAATTTACAGCATGTCCTTGCTCTTTTATCCAATAAATGTATTTATTGTAATCATCTAACCATTTAATTAGTGGTTCATAAAATTGACGAGCGTTTTCTGGTCTAGAATCACCTCTTATTTCAAATTTATTACTGTTATGGTCGAATACAACTCTTGGAGTATGTTCAGTTCCTTTAATATTAATTACTTCCATATATGTTAATTTGTTTTGAGTTCAACTTTTAGTAAATAGAAAAACACATTATTATCTACAGGGTAAAATTGATAGGAAATATTTTTATTAGATTTTATTGCGATATCGTAAAGACCAACACCAGCACCTCCTTTGGTTGTTATTTCTCCTGTAAGTAATTGTTTTCTATATGCTTTTTTTATTTCAGTAATATCATGAGATAAAACTTCTTCTAAATTCTTTTCTAGGACTTCTTTTTCTTTTTTTGTAATTAAATTACCTGTAATTGTTGTTAATGCATTAGGTGTTTTTTGTAAATAAAACAAAGAAGTAAAATCGTTAAATCTTTCGCCTTCATCATTTAGCCTAGTGTGCCTGTTTAGATTTTCAATACATTCAACAATAATTTGGTAAAATCGTTTTCTATTTTGTGTATTCTCTATTTCCTTGTTTATTTTTCTTTTCACATTAGAAAGTAGCACATCAACGATACTAACGTTAAATTCACCCTTATAAATTAAGAGTGATTTTTCGTCAATCATATTTTTTAATAACTGTTCTATTGCTTCAAGAATTAAAAGATTAATCTATTTCACACACTACTGTTTGTTGATTGCCAACTGCTCCATTAGTTATTGAAAGTGCACAACTTTCTCCATCTTCTAGCTCTCGGGTTACAGAAGTTGAAATGTCAACTTGTCCTGTCATACTAACTGTAGTAACACATGTACATTCGTCTTTTTTGGAACATCCAGCAATTGTAATTAGTCCAATAATAATAGTAATTGGTAAAAATATTTTCATCTTACTAATTGTTTTAGGTAGAAGTAATGTCCTAAAGTAATAAATTCAATTGATATTTATACTATACGCCCCATCAAACAATACTGACCAACACTTAATTTGCAATTCACGGGCTTCATCTTGTAAACGTTTTGAGTTGTAAGAAGAATTAGAAGCATCTATTACAATTTCTTTAGGATTAAACTGAGTAAGAATAACGTTGATAGATAGTTTAGTGTTTTTGGTTAATATGAGTAAATCGATTGGTAGTTTGTTATTATTGGTTTTAAGTTTATACTTGTTATCAATAATGACTATTTTCTGATTATAAAACTGAAAATAATTTCGTTTGGTAAATAGATTTTGATTGCTTATTCGGTAAATATTAGATAATTGATGTTTTTTGATGAGATGATCTAAACGAACTACTTTTTCATTATTAACACCGTTGCTAATCCAATTGTTTTGGACATGAAACAACAACTTACTCCTGTTTTGAGTAAGCTTTATATCTGAAATTAATATGTTATCGCTACCGTCAATAAAATTAATGGCTGAAAATTGAGGAATGTTATAAATAATTATTTTTCGCTGGTCTAAGTCAGTGTAATTTGTCCAAAGTTTAGCACTTAGAAAAAGGATTAAAAATATACTTCCAAATAACAAATACCTAAATTTACGATAAGCGATTAATGAGATGGCACTAATAATTAATAAATAGACCAACCAAGTGTCAGCAACGCTAAATCGAATGTTTTCAGACAAAGAATTGGGTAGTGAATCAATAAAGTTGACTGAATAATTTAAGGACTGAATCAGCCATTTCAAGCCTATTGCTAAATAATCTCCAACAAAAGGGATAAAAGATAAACTAAGTGTAATAATTCCTAAATTCAAAATGCCAATAGCTAGAGGGATTACAATTAAATTAGAAAGCATAAAATAGTTCGGAAATTGATGGAAGTACAATAATCCGAGGGGGAATGTGGTTATTTGTGCTGCTATAGAAACAGCAGTTATTTCCCAAATTTTTCTCGGAAACCAATATCTAAAACTAAACCAATTGTTTATCCATGGTTGGATAATAACAATACCAATAACAGCCATATAGGAAAGTTGAAAACCAACTTCCATAATGAGTAAAGGATTATAGATAAGTAACACTAATGCAGAAGCTGCCAAGGTGTTAAAGAAATTCGAATTTCTGCCAGCCATTTTAGCAGCAACAATAAAGCTAAACATGGTTGCTGCTCGCATTACAGATGGGGATAATCCTGTTAACAAGGCATAACTCCATAATATTAGAATTAACAAAACTCCTTTTATGATTTTGCCGTATTTTATTTTTTCAAAAAAAGAAAATAATTGACTAAATATTAAAAATATTACTCCTACATGAAGTCCTGAAACTGCCAGTACGTGCATGGCTCCAGCACTTGAATAAGCACTTTTTAATTGAGCATCAATATTGTCTTTGTAGCCTAAAATTAAAGCAGAAGCAACAGCTAATTCTTTTCCTTTAATCCCCTTATCTTCTAGTATTTTGATTAAGTACTTTCTGCTGTTGTTAGCAAACTTGAATATACCAGAGGAAGGAGCCTCTTGCATAAGTTTCCAATTGTTTGATCGTAAAAATGCTTGTTGATGTATTAAATGGAAAGATAAATATTTTCTAAAGTCAAATTCATTAGGGTTTTTAGGTGGAGGAACATTTTCTAGTTTGGGTTCAAAAGAAATGATGTCCCCAATATTTAGTTGATTAGATAGACTATCTTTTTGTAAATAAATAATAACCTTTCCGTTTCCTTCTTCCCAATTATTTTGGTTTTTAATCCCCTTAATCTTAAGAATGGCTTTTATGCTTCTCTCTTTAACCTGAGTTGGTTCAATTATTTCTCCAATAAGAATTTGATTATTCGCTTCGGTTAGTAATTTAGAAGTATGGCCTGTGTTTTGGTATTTTAGACTAGTTAAACACGCACCTGCAAAAGCTAAATTGATGTAAATTAACATTCCGAATAGCCATCTTAAACTATAATTGGTATTCAGTTTTTTAATGAGCAGTAACAGTAAATATAAAACTACTGCTGTTCCGAAACCATAAAGCAGATAGTTTGTGTTTGGTTTTAAATAAACCACACTAATTATTCCACCAATAAAAGGGAAGACTAATCGCAACAGAGGAATATGATTTAAATTGTTAATCATTAACAAAGCTAATTTATGTATTTTTGGTCAGATAGTTGTGATACATAGATTATGCGATATACCTTAGTCATATTTTTTTCTTTAATAAGCTCTTCATTAGCTTTTTCTCAAGCAAGAGAAGAATCTGATGATGGTCATAAAAGTTATTATGTAATTGTAATTACCAAAGATGGAGAGGTGCAGAATATTTTTAAAGAAGGTAAAGGAATTAAAGGTAAAATTGGTAATAAATCGGTTGATGGAGTATGGTATTTTAAAGATGAACCAGATGTGGTTACTGTAATTGGCTTTGGAGGGGTTTTGCTTGGAGAGCTTAAGCTTAATGAACAAAAAAATCTAAAATTAGAATCTGATCAGCCTATAAAAAGTAGCAAAATTGGTATTGGGATAGGAATAGGTCTAATTGGAGTATCGACAGGTGGTGTAGGAGGAGGCCCCCGTTTTATGTCTTATAAGATGGATAAAAATCGAGCTAAATTTGGAAAACAAAAAGAGACTCGAGCAGAAAAAATAAAAAGAGAGTATGAAGAGCGGAAACAACAAGAACAGATGCAAAAAGAATTAACTAAGCAGGCTAAAAAAGATAAAAGAAAGAATAAATGATAAAACTGACTAAGTGCAGTAGATTTAATACATATTAAAGTTAATGAGTTATGAAAAAATCAAGTATTCTAATACTTCTAATTACATTTAATCTATCAGTATTTTCTCAAGCAAGAGAAGATATTGATGAAACAGGTACTCGAAAAATATATTCTATCATCATTTCTAAAGAAGGAAAAATAAAGCATGTAATTAAACAAGGAGCTATGATGAGCTCAAAAGTTGATAGAAAAGTTATAAAAGGAAAATGGTATTTTAAAGCTTATCCGGATGTTGTCGTAATCATTGGATCCAAGGGGCAGGTATTAGGAGAAGTAGCACTAAATAAAGAATTACCTCTAAGAATAACGCCTCCGAAAAGCCAATCAGGAATGAATGTGGGAATAGGTATTGGACCAGTTTCTGTTTCGGGATTAGGTGGTGGCATGAAAAATTTTGATAACTAAGTTCAAACAATAAGTGCAACAGATAACAAATATCGGAAAGCTAGCTTTCCGATATTTGAAAAAAAATCTGATGCCGATGAATTACC